>DEBE01000217.1:10053-16745 GCA_002348425.1 Alphaproteobacteria bacterium UBA2964
GCCTATGCCTATAAAGATACTGAAAGATTGGTTGTTGACCTCCAGCCGGATGGAGATTTGATGTTTGATCTTGGTGGTCTGTGGATTGCAGCGAAATATGAAATTCCGATCCTAGTAATTATGTATAATAATCGAGCCTACTATAATGATTGGGCTCACCAAATATCAGTTGCTAATAAGCGGGGCACTGATCCTGATAGGGCATATATAGGGATGGATCTTGAAGGTCCCGCACCGGATTTTGCACACATCGCTAAGGGCTTGGATTGGTACGCTGAGGGTCCCATTACCGACCCCAAGGATATCCAGTCCGCTGTCAAGCGGGCGATGAAGGAGGTAAAAAAAGGTAAACCGGCTTTGGTTGATATAATTACTTGGCGACGCGGCGAGGCAGCATAAATTTTAACTCGTTATTTGACTCAATTTATATTTATGAGGAGAACCAATGAATAGATTTGCGTCATTTACTGGGTATTGATGTTTTAGTTGGAAATATTGGACAGTACAGTAAAGGTTTAAGCATGGGCGATGAAGGCATAAAAAAATCAAATACCAAATATCAATCAGATGTTATTGTAGATTTAATCAAAGATTTTGGCTTCAAACACATTGCATTGAATCCAGGAGCAAGTTACCGCGGTTTGCACGATAGCTTAGTAAATTACGGTGAAAACGACCCTCCCATGATGCTTTGCACTCATGAGAAGATTGCTGTTCAGATGGCTCACGGTTATGCGCGGGCTACGGGAGAACCGATGATAGCCATCGTTCATAATCTTGTCGGTTTATTACATGCTCCTATGGGGGTTTACTATGCTTATCTTGATCGCGCGCCTGTTTTCATTATGGGTGCGACTGGTCCTGTGGCAGAACCTAAACGGCGTCCGTTTATTGACTGGATACACTCCGCAAATGTTCAAGGACAAATTTTACGCGACTTTGTAAAATGGGATGCCCAACCTAACACTATTGATTATGTACCAGATGCGTTTGCGCGAGCCTATTCGGTTATGATGACCGCCCGTCAAGGACCTATTTATATGTGTTACGATGCCGGTCTTCAGGAGGCCGAGTTGGATCATGAGATACACATGCCACCGCCCTCAGCTGCACGGGTTCCAGCTCAGGCGGCTCCAGATCCGCAGGCTTTGAGCCAAGCCGCAGATATGCTGGCTAAGTCTGAGCGTCCAGCTATAGTAGCGGATTTTGCTGCCCGGCCTCCTCATGGTTGGAACCATGTCATTGATATAGCAGAAACATTGGGCGCTAGTGTTTGGGATGTGAACTCCCGACTTAACTTTCCTGGCAACCATCCGTTAAATTTATCTATGGATCAGCAGGCCTGCTATGAAAATGTCGATTGCGTTTTGTTATTAGATGTAGCGGATTTTGAGAAACAAACCCATGTCCGAGATATATCTACAAGAACCGTAAAACCGTCGGTTAATGAAGATGCAAAGTGGATAGATATAGGCTGGACGGATACAGAGATTAGTAAGTGGTCTATGGATTATTCACGAACTCTTTTTCCAGACGTTCGTATGACGGCTGATGTGGTGACAGCCACACCAATGCTTACCGACCTCATGAAAGCTAAAATTTCTAATACCGCCGGTCTAGCCGAAAAAATAGCAAAACGCACGGAAATCATTCATGAAAAGCACCATGCATTAAGAGCTCAATGGCGGAAAGACGCCGAAGAAGATTGGGATTCTCAACCAATGACAGTTGGACGATTAGCACTAGAGGTTTGGGAGGTAATAAAAGATGAAGATTGGGTCCTGACGGCAGGTACCATGCATGATGCAGCACGAAGGCTGTGGGATTTTGATAGGCCATATTGTCATGGTGGACGTGAACTGGGGACAGGTACTCAGATTGGAACCTCTTTAGGCGTTGCTTTGGCCAATAAAGGCACTGGCAGACTATGTATAGATTTGCAGCCAGATGGCGACTTAATGTTTGATGCCGGAGCACTTTGGATGGCTTCAAAGTACGAAATTCCTATGCTTATAGTTATGTATAATAACCGTGCTTACTATAATGATTGGAATCATCAAATTGTTATTGCCAATAATCGGGGTACTGATCCAAGTCGGGCTTATATAGGTATGGATTTACTCGATCCAGATCCGGATTTTTCTGGAATCGCTCGGGCTCAAGGCTGGTGGGCTGAAGGTCCTATTGAAAACGGAGATGATGTTCAAGGAGCCTTGCGCCGAGCAATCGAGCAGGTCAAGAAAGGTAAACCGGCTTTAGTTGACACAATTTGCCGCAGAGGAAAAGGAAAAGCAGCACTTACGTAATGTAGGCGTTGTATTGGTTTTAATAATTTCAATATCTAGTACCTGGAGTTATAAAAAATGGTAGAAAAATTTGGCATTGGGCAGCCGGTCCCCCGATTTGAAGACCCACGTCTTCTCACTGGCGGTGGCAAATATATGGATGACAATCAGTTGCCCAACGAAACTCGCGCTTATATTTTGCGATCCCCTTATGCAAACGCTAAAATTTGTTCCATGAACATAAGCTCAGCTAAATCTTCGCCAGGTGTCATCGAAATTTTGACCGGGCAGGACTATGTAGCAGATGGACACGGCCCACTTTTGTGTACCCCAGTACAAAAACAGCGTGATGGCTCAAGGATGTTTGAACCAGAGAACCCGCCGCTCGTAATTGACCAGGTAAAAATGGTTGGTGATTATGTAGCTATGGTAATTGCAGAAACCATCGAACAGGCCAAAGATGCGGCCGAATTAATAGAAATCGATTACGAGCCTATGGCGGCCGTATCCTTGCCTTTCGATGCCGTGCAACCAGGGGCGCCAAGGGTTTGGGAGGAACACGACAGTAATATTTGCTTTGTGCACACGGTGGGTGACAAAAACGCAACCGATTTAGCTTTTGAAAGGGCGACAACTATTGTCGGGGGAGAATTGCCAGTCAATCGAAGTGCTCATGTAACTATGGAACCTAGGGGCGCGATCGGTGATTTTAACCAAGGCTCTGGAATGCTCACTTTGTATACGGGCGTTCATTACCCGTGGCAGTTGCGCGAGGAGCTCGCCAATAGAATTTTTCACATGCCTGAAACGAAAATTCGCGTAGTTGCTGGTGATATGGGTGGTAGCTTTGGATTACGAGGCGGAACCTACAGGGAACATGTTTTAGTTTCATGGGCAGCCTTAAAGGTTGCGCGACCAGTCAAATGGGTTTGTGAGCGCTCCGAAGGTTTTATGAGTGATCACCAGGGGCGGGACGTATATTGGAATGCTGAAATTGCCCTTGACGAGAATAATAAGTTTCTCGGAGTGCGCGCAACTAGCTACGCAAATGTTGGAGCTTATCTTGCTAGCAAAGGTACCTTGCCTCCTGTGGCAAACCTTGGAACCATGGCAGGGACTTATGATATTCCAGCGATGTATGTCGACGTTTCCGCAGTCTTTACAAATACCAATCCAATATGTCCGTTTCGAGGTAATGGGCGACCAGAGGCATCATATGTAATCGAACGTCTTATTGACTTAGCTGCTGATGAAACAGGGGTTGATCCAGCAGAGCTGAGACGAATTAATCAAATTCCGCCGGAATCGCTTCCCTATAAAACGGCTCTTGTTTTCACCTATGATAGTGGAAATTTTGGTGACAATTTGGAAAAAGCACTAGAGTTAATTGATTATGACGGTTTTTCCACGCGAAAAGAAGCATCAAGATCAAGAGGAAAACTAAGGGGTATAGGGGTATCTAATAGTATTGAGCGAGCAGCAGCTGCCAGTCTTGAGCAGGTAGAAATCAAGTTTAACCCCGGCGGAACACTAACGCTTTATGCGGGTACCAGTCAGCAAGGTCAGGGTCACGAAACAATTTTTAAGCAAATCATGTGTGAAAAGTTAGGCGTTGACCCTGATGATATTGGCTTTAATGAGGGGGATACGGCATTACTAGCTTTTGGTGGGGGTACCGGAGGTTCACGGTCAGCGACCCTTGGTGGATCCGCGGTACTTGGATGCAGTGACAAAATAATTGAAAAAGCTAACAAAATAGCAGCACATTTAATGGAAGCCGCCGAAGCTGATATTGAGTTTGAGGGCGGTAATTTCAGGGTAGTCGGGACGGATAAATCCATCAGTTTAGTTGAAATAGCAAAAAACTCCTATAAGCCGGGTAAAATGCCTCAAGATATTGAACCGGGCTTGGGAGCAATTTTTACCTACGAGGCCCCAAAGGAAAACTTTCCTAATGGCTGTCACGCATGTGAAGTAGAGGTAGATCCTGAAACTGGAGTTATTGAAATTTTATCCTACAAGGTTGTGGATGACGTAGGAACGGTGCTCAATCCGTTAACCCTAAAAGGTCAGATTATGGGTGGTGTAGCTCATGGGGTAGGTCAGGCGTTGCTGGAAGAAATCCAATTTGATCCGGACAGTGGGCAACTCGTTACAGGTTCTTTTATGGATTATACAATGCCTCGCGCTGACAATATAAGTTATGTTGATGTTGTAAGCAATCCATGCCCAACAGCGACAAATCCCTTGGGTTGCAAGGGAGCTGGTGAAGCAGGAACTGTTGGCGCTGTTCCCTGCGTAATGAATGCAGTTGTCGACGCTTTATCAGAATATGGCATCCGACACCTCGATATGCCGGCCACTCCGGCAAGAGTCTGGGCAGCTATCGACGGAGCTAAAAACGCCGTGGCCTAAAGTGCGGCTACTCTACTCGTCCACCGGGCAGGTGCGGAAAAGCAGAGTGTTCATGAGGCATTGTAACCGGCATTGCCTCTGTAACAGATTCGGGGCCAAGTTGATCAAGAGATGTAACACCGAGTAGACCCAAAGTCGTATTAATTTCTCTTTCAAGCAATTCTAGGCAACGAATTAAGCCTTCGGCACCCCCGGCACCTAGGGCATATGCCTGCAACCTACCAATACCCACTGCTTGCGCTCCAAGGGCTAAAGCCTTGATAACATCTGTTCCGCGTGTAAAACCCCCATCAATAAATATCTCTGCTTTACCTTCCGCTGCAGCGGCAATCTCTGGCAACATTTGAATATTTCCTAAAACATGGTCAAGTTGCCGACCGCCATGATTCGAAATATAAATACCTTGAACTCCATGTTCGACGGCGAGCGCTGCGTCTTCCGCAGTCATAATTCCTTTTAAAATTAGCGGTCTTTCACCGATTTCATCTTGGATTAATTTAACGGTGTCCCAAGTAATCTTTTTTTGCCATTCTCGCGCCGGAACCCGACGAAGCGCCAATTGGGCAGGATTTAAACGTTCTCTGTTCCCATAAAAAGCTGAGTCTACTGTTAAGGTCACCGCCGAATAGTTGGCTCTAACAACTCTGCGAACGAGTTCTCTTATCCAGTTGTCATCTCCGCGTACGTAAATTTGAAATGACTTAGGATGGGGACTATTAGCGGCCACTTCCTCTAAACTAGGCTGACAAACCGTTGATAAAAAATTTACACTGCCAAACTCTTCGGCAGCGTCGTCTACATCAAGTCCGCCGTTAACTGACCATCGTTCGATTCCACCCATGGGTGCAAGTATGACTGGAATACGCATTTTATGACCAAAAAAGTCAGTTTCGGTATCGATATCACTTACGTCACGGCAAATTCTGGGTCGGAAGGCTAGGCAGTCAAGCGACATTCGATTTCGTCGCAGTGAGGTTTCACTCTCTGCGGCCCCGCAAATATAGTCCCAGTTATCTTGATCCATATTACGTCTGGCCATCATGATCATATCGTGTGTTGTTTCAAAAATGGCATCACTCATAGTATTCTCCGTAATATGAAATTTATTTTATAGAATTTATTTAAGTGAGACGGCCACCGGGAATATGCGGAAATGCGCTCATTTCATGTGCAGGGTTAACTGGCCTTGCCTTAGATAGATATGAAGAATCTAGCTGATTAAGGGAAGAAACACCAAGTAGACCCATGCCAATTTTTATCTCTTCTTCAAGAATAGTGAGGCAGTCAAGTAAACCATTAAGCCCTCCGGCAGATAATGCAAAGGCCTGCAATTTTCCTATACCGACAGCTTGAGCTCCAAGGGCTATAGCCTTGATTATGTCGGTACCTCTCATAAACCCCCCGTCAATAAATATTTCGGCTCTTCCGTTAACGGCCGCTACGATATCTGGCAAAACTTGGATTGTTGCGCGGTCATGGTCCAATTGTCGGCCACCATGATTTGAGACATAAATTACGGAGGCTCCATGTTGGACACCAATTTCTGCATCTTCCGGCCGGCTGACACCTTTAAGGATCATTGGCCCTCCCCAAATTTGACGAATTTCATCCCAGGTATCCCAATTAAGCCCTGCCAAAAATTCTCTTCCCATGGCATTTGATCGGGTCGGCGGAGTCCACCCTGCAATCATTTGACGTTCACGGTTTGAATATACGGCAGCATCAACCGTGACGGCTAAGGCGGCATAATTATTTTCTTTAACCCGGCCAAGTAAGTCCTCCAGCCAATTGCGCCCACCCCGAACATAAATTTGGTAGACTTTCGGGTGCAAACTGTTCAAAGCGATTTCTTCTAAGCTTGGCCTTGAATGACCGCTTAACATATTAATAATACCAAATTCTTCCGCTGCATCATCCACTGCTTGAGCCGCCGATGGGGTAACAAGTTGAAGAGACGCCATGGGAGCAAGAAATACAGGCATTCTCGATTTA
>DEBE01000150.1 GCA_002348425.1 Alphaproteobacteria bacterium UBA2964
GCGATGGCTGGAACGGCCACAGACAATCGAGTTATGACCCAAAGGGACCCGGATGTCCGAGCCGGAATGCTGGTAACGCCACCTCTTAGCCAGATGCGGGCCAAAGAACAATTGGAGACAGATGTGTAATTGGATGGCCTAGGTCATTTTCCTGAAATGCATGATGCCCCAAGCGAGGTAGTGTTCGTCTGCACCATTCACCCAATGCCCCAATCCCCGCAACATATTGTCCACGTACTCTTTACCCGACAAAGAAACGGCGACGTCATAGCGGTTTTGCACCTCTTCTCCAATTCGCGAGTAGTGCGTTTTCAATTGGCTGAGCATGGGACGAACCGAGACTTTTTCAAACCCTCTCACCTCCAGTTCTCTCTGGTAGAAGGCGAAGGAGCCCATGGTCTCAAGATTGATGCGATCCAGGATTGGCTGGAGGACACCTTCCGGACAGTCGTCGGACTGCATCGGATCGGTGAAAATGAGTTGCCCGCCGGGATGACAAACCCGGTCAATTTCATCCAACACTTTCGCGCGATCGCCCGAATGCAGAAATGCATCCTGAGACCAGACGATGTCGTAGGCAGGGCCTTCCGCGGGAATATCCTCGAAACTCCCGTGGATGACATTAATTAATTCGTCCAGTCTCGCACTCCTGTTTTTGTCAGAGTTCAGCCTGTTTTGGGTTTGGCTGAGATTTAAGCAATCAACACGACATCCGAACTCCCTGGCCAGGTACCGGGCAGAACCACCGTATCCGGATCCCAGGTCCAGAACCTTCGATTCCACACCAAGTTCCCCGATTGCCTTAGCCATCGTGACCACCGTGCGGTGGCTGGCGGCGGCGATCCCCTCGTCCGGGGTTTCGTAGAGCCCGATATGTATATCCTCTCCGCCCCAAAAATTTTTATAGAATTCATCCGCTTCAGAGGAATCGTAATAGGCCTCGGCTATGGCAACCGTTTCTGACTGGGCGCTAGGCATCAGTATGTTTCTTTTCCGCAACATGAATGAAAAAGTCCGGGTTTTTCTCCTCGTAGGTTTCCTGGAAATCGCCGAACGTCTTGACCCGCTGGAAGCCAACCTCCTTCATCAGTTTGCGGGTATAACTTTTGCGCAGCGGGAACATGTTCAGGTGATATTCAGATCCATCGGGAAAGGCATAACGGAACCTCGCAAGACCATCATCCACATGTTCCGGTTCGGCGGTTACCTGGTCTCCGCAATAGTAATATTTGTGTTTGGAAGAAAAACCATGATCCAGGATGGCGTCATAGTTGCGCTGGTCTATAATCAGAATGCCATCCCATTTGAGGGCAGCGTAAAATTCGGCGAGCGCTCGGCGGCGATCCATTTCGTCGTGTAGATGTGTGAACGAATTACCTAAGCAGATAATAGCATCAAATTTGCCGTTCACGTCCTTGTTCAGCCAACGCCAGTCTGCCTGAACAGTGTGAAGCATAAGATTTTTAGTGCGAGCATTCTCAAAGGCCTTGGTCAGCATTGCCGCATTGCCGTCCGCGCTCGTCACCTCGAAACCGGCATTCAAAAGCTGGACCGAATGGAAGCCCGTCCCGGTCGCCACATCGAGAACTTTTTGTTTGTCGCGAGCTTTCAGAATATCGATGAAAAACTGTCCCTCACTGTCGGCACGGGCATCCCAATCGATCAATTCGTCCCATTTTTCCACAAAGGACTGAATGTATTCTTGTTGATAAAGTTCGGTATCCCTGCTTTTCAGAGGATGTTCGCCATGGTTTTGAATATTTTTAAATTGCTTATTCATACTACTCAATGTTTCCACACATTTACTCACCGTGCCCTGCATCAAATTTTCCAGACGACCTCGCCGCAGCTAGGCCCGCTTGTCTTCACCACCCACCGGATACATTTCCGAGACTGGTGCAAATTGATTCACAGCTTCTACGATTAAAGGGATGCAGCGACAAAAACCGGTATTAAACGGCAAATGATCCGCAAGGCGCACTTTATTCCTCTTATTTGCTATCTCAATACACATAAAAATGCAACTGACAGCCAGGAACTTACTCCAACGCGCCCACCGCCGGGACGGCCTGTTTTTCTACTCAACCGGCGTATACAGCCGGATCACCACCCTGGACCTTAAGTTATACCCCACAACAGGATAAACTTATACCCCGCTTAGCTATTCCGTCTTTTGGGCTTAGGAAGCTCCCGCAATGGGACTGCATAATCGTTATGCCGTCCGTAACTAGTAATGCTATTTCTCTAAACAGATCCGTCCTTAATCAATGACTTGCAATTTGCAAGTGTGTGAAATAATCAACTAGTTATGACTGATGGTAAAACTTACCAACGAGAAACTCTGACGGTGCTTCTTGCATCCTTGCAAGAGGTACAAAACACTATCAGGAGCTATGATACAAAGGCGCAGGTAGTAAGCATTGGGTTTATTTTTTCGTTAGGGTTAATTACAACAATAAGTTCTTTAGCCCCAGAACTTCCCAGATTTAACTTCATTCTAGTTTGTTTTTCATGGTTGTTAGGAATACTCCCAATCGTAATGTTTGGGTTGGTGCTTTATCCGTCCCGTAGCATGGCTCCCAAGCTTGGGACGCGTGTTCAAAATCTACAACGTAGCTTTTATTTGCTAGAAGAGAGATATCCAACCTTGGATGATTTTATTGCTGCCTTGGACAAAAGTGATTGGCAAAATCGAAATTGCCTATGAAATCCAGAAGCTTTCTTTACTTAGGGATATGCAACGGAAGAGGTTTGTCTGGGCATTAAGAATTACAGGAACTTCATATGCCCTGATGCTCCTTGTCCAACTATTACGGTCTGCTGGCTTTCTTAACTCATAACCTGAAGGTCGTAAGTGAAGGGGTTGTATCAACCGAGTGCTATGGAACGAGTGATTGTTCGTCTGTTTCGGGTCATTTTCAAAAGTATTTATGGGGGAGGAGGTATGTCCAGTCTCAAGTGTTAATGGGACGTTTTTTCTTCAACGCGCACTTTGATCCATTCCATAATTTCTGCGTCACTTTCTTTAAGCTTCTCAGCCTCTCTAAGCTCGGGAATGCATTCTCCCTGATACTCTATGCCCGGACCACTGTCCTAAACCCGTTTCTCCATGATGACACGGCTCATGGTTCATTTTACCATTCTTTGGCAAATTCCTGACACTCTAGGAATTGGGCAAAGGGACCCTAATATGAGATTGATGCGGTGTTTGTTTGTGGGTTGATTTGGGGGTAGGAATCCAAAATGCTTATAAAACCCTTAGAAAACACAGGTTTTGGGCGGACCCCCTCTCCGCCATTTTTATTAAAATCAATCCAATTAACATAAGAAAACGACCCCTAATCTGTTCTTCTTTATTAAACGTAAAGGAAATATAAGATAGAGGAGTTAGATTAGATTAAATTAGTAATAGCTTTTATGTTTGTTTTTGGGGTGAGTTCTTTTCCTTTCCAGACCTTCGCAGGTAGTTGCGGGGGGCGGTGATCACATTCACACCGAGGAGGAGGGGAAGAATGATAAAAAACTCGGGGCCTGCAACTCTTTATTAACCTATAAAACAGATTAGACTTTTTGGAACATAAAGCTCAAAATATTAACCGGTTATTAATAATATGTGAGGGCATGCTCATGGATAAAATTGATCCCGTGGATTTTAGACCCGAAAAGGTAGCGCCACTTCGAGTTGATCCACCCGGATCATTAACATCTATGCCATCACCAACAAAGTTACACCACCTACATATTTTTTCCGATGAAAATTACGACAGTATGGTTGATTTCTATCAACGTTTATTCAATGCAGAAATTGTTAGAGTGAACCCCAATGGTCTGACATTTATTACCTATGATGACCATGATCACCGGGTAGTCATTATAAAGAGACCGGGCGCAATGAAAAAGCCTGAAAATTTTATTGGTGTCTCCCATCAGGCATATTGTTATTCAAGTCTCGGTGAATTGATTTATGTATATAAAAGAATGAAAGAGTGGGGCTATAAACCGATTTGGACAGTCAATCATGGCAATTCGACGTCGTTTTATTACAATGACCCTGATGGCAACCAAGTAGAGACTATGCTTGATAACTTCACACCCTCTGAAACCAAAGAATATAAAAGGTATTACCAATGGTCTGAAGAGTTTTCGGCCTTGGGAGACCCGACATTTGACCCTGATAAAATGGTTGAACTCTACGAAAATGGCGTTCCTGATTCTGTCCTACTGGATCACACAGAAGTTTGTAAACTTATCAAGAGAGGTGAACTTTAGTTTTCTTTTCTATAATTTTTTTGATGTCTTTTGGAGACTTACCTGAAAGGCGTAAGGCCCTTATGGTTGTTGAGTTGTCTCTTTTTGAAAATTTTTTGCCATTGTCCTCCATTATTAACGGGTGATGTAAATAAGCTGGTGTATCCAGACCAAGAAGTGATTGAAGAAGGCAATGTAGGCTAGTTGCGGTCGCTAGATCCTCTCCTCGAGTTACCAGCGTAATTCCCTGAATTGCGTCATCAACGGTAACAGAGAGATGATAGCTTGTCGGTATGTCCTTTCTTGCAATAACTATATCACCAAAAACCTCGGGTTTAGCGGTTTGATGGCCTTTATTAAACTCCAGCCATTTTTGGTTACCAACAAGTTTTAAAGCCTTTTCAATATCAAGACGAAATGCATGAGGTTGTCCGGCCGTTAATTTCAAATCGCGTCTTTTGATCGGGATGGATTTGCAAGTTCCTGGATATATTGGGCCCTCTGGACCGTGGGGCGCGCCCCCTGCCCTTTTTATTTCATCTCTAATATCTCTTCGAGTACAGAAGCAAGGGTAAAGAAGACCAAGCGAATCTAATTTTTTTAAAGCAACTTTATATTCGTCAAAATGATTTGATTGCTTTCGAACTGGTTGTTCCCAACTGAGGCCTAACCAATCGAGGTCTTCATATATGGCCTTTACATACTTTTCCCTGCAGCGATCTTCATCAATATCCTCTATTCTGAGAATAAATTTTCCACCATGTATTTTTGAATAATTGTAGGCACACAGCGCGGCATAGGCATGACCGATGTGCAGAAAGCCGGTGGGACTGGGGGCAAAACGAGTTACTACATGAGATTTCATTTCAAAAAACGTTTGGGGAAAATATGGCGTCCATTTTTACCTAATTTTAATTTTTCAACTTTTAAAACAGCTTTCTTCGGCAGATTGCCATATAAATGTGGAAAAAGTTGTCCGCCTCTTGATTGCTCCCATTTCAAATTTGATCCTAGTAATTGGCTTTTTACAGTCAATAGTATGAGGTTGCTTTGTCCTTTTCTATGTTTGTATGCACTTGCGATCACTTGTTTCGCTGTTGAGAAGTGGATGAACCCATCACCCTGGTCTTGAGAGGAACCAGAGTAATCGGAATTTTTATCAACATTCTTCCATTCTTGTAATTTGCATATGTGGTATATCAGGTTTTCCATTCGCTGAGACTTCGGTTGTTGGCCTTTAAATACTGACGTTTATTGTAGCTGTTTTAAATAGTAATTCTCACTTTTTACTTCAATCTATATCTAAATCGTTAAAAATTAATGCTTGTTAGAACAAACCCACTCAAACTTAATCGATTGCAACTCAGAAGACTGACTATTTTAAGCAATTGGCGCTGTTTCGAGAGACCTCCAGCGAAAACATTGAAACTAGTGAAATAATGATCAGTAATTTAGCTAAACCCCGCGGAAGCCAATTTTATTGTGAAGATTCAATTGTATTAACTAAAAACTTAATCGGTTTAACGAACGAATCCGTATGGAAGGCTCTGGAGCGCAAAGGATTAGCTCGTTCATTCTTCCCGCTAGGAATCACACTTACAACGAATGGAATGAATTATGATACAGGGCTTTCCAAATTAATTTTGATAAAGCCACCAAAAAAATCTTAGTTTGTAAAAGGTGGACCGCCATTCCAGGCTTTAATAATCATTTCCTTAATGGGTTTATAATCAATTGGCACAGGGTTGGGGTATGGAGAGTCGGAAATCATTTTTGCTGCTTGATCAATTCCTTCAAAGGGCATTCCAAGTTCCTTCAAAGAGGTTGGAGCTCCTATTAATACGTTGAGTTCGTAAAGGGCTGTAGCGGCATCTTTGTTTTCGTCACCTAGAGCTTTAGAAATTTGATGCATGGCTTCAGGTACACCCGGCGCTGTATACGCAACACTATGAGGTAATGCCACGGTATGCGCTTTGGAATGTTCGAGTCCAAAAGTGCTTCCTAAAACATGGGCAAATTTATGATGTAGAGCTACACCAGCGGACCCCAATGCCGTTCCACAAAGCCAAGCTCCGTAAAGACCATCGCCACGAGCCACCACATCGTCATTACCGGAAGACATTCTCCTCAAGGCAGACGCCAGCGATTTAATTCCTTCACCAGCAATAAGGCTGTTAACAGGAGTTGCGCCTTGAGAATAAAAGGCCTCAACACCGTGCGCTATGGCGTTAATGCCGCTCGGAATCAT
>DEBE01000118.1 GCA_002348425.1 Alphaproteobacteria bacterium UBA2964
ACATAGCTCTCTATTTAAAAAATTTGGTCATAAGAAACCACACCGGTGAGCGAAAACTCGCCAACCGATGCTCACCCTTGAGCGAAAAAAGTAATATCTATCTTGGGTTGGCTTGGAATTTACGCCGGAGACGCATAAAGTCAAGTAAAAGGGCGCGCCTCATATTTCCTACAAACAACAAATGAAAAGCGACTAGCTCAAAATTATGCTCAGACCAACAATATTTGCCACGCTTTATCGAGCCCGCCGCATTTGGGTTATTCCCTCGGTTCATGGAGAACTCAACCGGTTATTAAAGCTGCAGTCAGAAATCCAAAATAATTTTATCTGGGGGGACCGAATAATATTTCTTGGCAATATTATAGGCCACGGTCATCAGGTAAGAGAGACACTAGAAGCTCTAATGGCCTTTCGACGGAATATACTTGGACGCCGGAACATGTTTACTCATGATTTTGTAATATTGCGTGGTTCACAAGAAGAAATGTGGCAAAAATTGATGGAATTACAATTTGCCGTGAGTCCGACCGAAGTCTTAGATTGGATGTTAGGGCAAGGTATAGAATCGACACTTCAAGCCTATAATAGTAGCGCAGAGGAAGCAAAAGCGGCGATACGTCAGGGACCAATGGCCATCACTCATTGGACTTCGGAGATTCGGAAGACTTTTCGGGCCGCCGGACACCAAGAATGGCTCAGTAGCTTAAAGCATGCCGCATATACACAAGAGGGTAGCATTTTATTCGTCAGCCGTGGAATTAATACGGAAAGGCCAATTGATGCTCAAGCAGATGTTTTTTGGTGGGGTGCGAATTCCTTTGACTCTATTAAAAGACCCTATTGGGGGTTTAAAAAAGTCGTACGGGGTTTTGATCCCAACGCTCGGGGTCTTGTAGAAACCAATTACACAATCAGCCTTGATGCTGGTAGTGGGCGCAAAGGACCACTGTTAGCCGCTTGCCTTAGCAATGTTGGAGAGATACTCAAAATATTCGAGGCTTAAAGTGTTTCATTTCCGAGAAATTTTAGGCTCATTCTAGATTCATTTCTATAGACTTTTGGCCCATTTAGATTTTATAAGGCCACTATGACTGATATCGCATTCACAAAAATGCATGGGCTAGGAAACGATTTCGTTATAATTGATATACGTGATTCATCACTGAAAATCACGGCGGAACAAGCTCATGCAATCGCCAACCGACATACAGGCATAGGGTGTGATCAGTTAATTCTGCTAGAACCCATTGTAGACCAGCATCCACCATTAACTGCAGATATTTTTATGAGGATCTTTAATGCAGATGGTAGCGAAGTAGAAGCCTGTGGTAACGCTACAAGGTGCGTGGCTGAAATGATAATCTTAGAACATTCTCTTACTAAAGTGAAAATAGCCACTGTAGCCGGGACATTAGAGGCTGAGAAACTGCCTAATGGATTGATTGCGGTCGATATGGGAGAACCTGCTTTTAATTGGGAAGAAATTCCATTGGCAACAGCAGCCGACACTTTATATTTAAACATTCAAGCTGGCGAATTAAGTAATCCGTCCGCGGTCAACATTGGGAATCCTCATTGTATATTTTTCGTAGAAGACGCTGGCAAAGTAGCGCTTCAAAAATTGGGTAAAAATTTAGAACAACATCACCTCTTCCCTGAGAGAGCAAATATTAGCGTTGCGGAAGTTAAGAACAATCGGAGTATATATCTCAGAGTATGGGAACGGGGAGTAGGAATTACAAACGCCTGTGGAACGGCAGCTTGCGCCGCCGCGGTAGCCGCCCATAGACGAAGCCTTACCGAGCGGAATGTTCTGGTACAACTTGAAGGGGGAAGTCTGAATATCTCCTGGAAAACTGATAACCATGTAGTATTGATCGGACCGACAGAAACTAGTTTTCAAGGCTCCTTTAATTCAAAATTAATCGGGGGAGTTTAAATGGCCGAAACGCGGGTTCTTACATTCGGATGCAGACTAAATGCCTTTGAATCTGAGATAATACGTGACCACACAAAAGCTATGAACGTCGAAAACACCATAGTGGTTAACACCTGTGCTGTAACCGCAGAGGCGGAGCGTCAGGCAAAGCAGGCCATACGACGGGCTAGGAGAAACAACCCCGGGACCAAAATCGTTGTTACCGGATGCGCCGCGCAGATAAACCCTGATCGATATGAATCAATGGAAGAGGTCGACTTTGTATTAGGAAATGAAGAAAAATTAAAGGGCGGAACTTGGTCAGAAATTAAAAACTTTGAATCCTATACCCAAGTCAGTGACATTATGTCTGTTTCTGAAACCTCTGCTCAACAGATAAACGGTTTGGAAAATAAAGCGAGAGCGTTTGTTCAGGTCCAACAAGGGTGTGACCATCGCTGTACTTTTTGCATTATACCTTTCGGCAGAGGTCAAAGCCGTTCAACGCCGGTAGGAGAGGTAGTTCGCCAAGTCCGTCAACTCGTCAAAACTGGTTACAAAGAAATCATATTCACTGGTGTGGATATAACGGACTACGGCAAAAATTTACCAGGCAACCCAACGCTCGGGAATCTGTGCCGCAGGGTCTTAATGCAAGTTCCTGAGCTCCCTCGACTCCGTATTTCCTCAGTTGATCCATCAGAGATTGATACAGATCTGTTAAAGGTCATCGCGCAAGAACATCGTTTGTTACCTCATTTCCATTTTAGCCTGCAAGCCGGCGATAACATTATCCTTAAGCGCATGAAACGGCGTCATTGCCGTAATGATGCTATTGAAATCTGCAACCACATTCGTAACTTACGGCCAAACGCAACCTTTGGAGCTGATCTTATAGCTGGCTTTCCTACCGAAACCCATGAAATGTTTTCAAATACACTCAAAATAATCGAAGAATGTGACTTAACTCACCTCCATGTGTTTCCCTATTCCGAACGTAGTGGCACGCCAGCGGCAAAAATGCCGCCAATACCCAAAAAAGAGAGACGCCGGCGCGCAACCCTTCTCAGGGAAGCTGGCAACATGCGGATGCACAACCTTCTTAAAGATAGTATAGGTAAAGCTGCGAGTGTCCTTGTCGAAAAAAATGGTATAGGACATTGCGAACGCTACTTACCTTTTCAACTAATTACACCAGTACAAGATGGAACCTTGATTAGGTGTCTCATAAAAGAAGTGAATGGCGATGTCCTGCAAGCGGAAGAAATATGAATAAAAAGTCTGGGAGCTGGCTTTTAAAACTAAAATCGGGCCTCGGACGCTCATCGCTGGAGCTTACCGGCAAAATTTCCAAAATACTTTCCAGAAAAAAACTAGACACCCAAATGATTGAGGAATTAGAGGATGCGCTCATCGCCGCTGACCTAGGTGTGCCTACAGCATCTAGACTATCCTCTTCCCTATCAGAACAAAAATTTGATAACGAAATTAGTGATGAAGAAGTCAGACAAATTTTATCAGATAATATAGCAAAAATTTTACAACCGATTGCAATTCCGCTCGACATTGATAAACACCTTAAGCCACATGTTATATTAGTTGTTGGTGTAAACGGCTCAGGAAAAACAACAACCATTGGCAAACTTGCAAAACTATGGTCTCAAAATGGAAAGAAAGTACTCTTGGCGGCTGGTGATACATTCCGGGCTGCTGCTGTCGAACAACTTGTTATCTGGGGCGAACGGGCCGGCTGTGATGTTATTTCTGGTAATACAGGTGCCGACCCCGCAGGGCTGGCCTACAAAGCATTGGAACAAGCCAAAGCTATGGGAGTTGATTTACTTCTTATTGACACTGCGGGTCGACTTCAAAACCGCGACGATTTAATGGGTGAATTATCTAAAATTATTCGTGTACTGCGTAAAATCGACCCTGATGCGCCTCACACCTGCCTTCAGGTACTCGATGCAACGGTCGGACAAAATGCACACTCCCAGGTTGCAAAATTTAAGGACATCACAAATGTTAGCGGACTGGTGATGACCAAGCTTGATGGAACAGCGAGGGGTGGTGTGGTGGTAGCTCTTGCAGAAAAATTTGGGCTTCCCATGTATGCCATAGGTGTTGGTGAAGGAGAGGAAGATTTACAACCCTTCGATGCAGACGATTTTGCAAAAAATCTTTTAGGTTTAGACCTTTAACTCACATTTCATAAAATCGTTGGTTTAAAATACTTGCGAACCTTTCATCGCCCACCAATTTAAGAATTTAGTCTGGGATTTTCGTATTAGCTTTGGTATGAACCTGATAATAATCAAGGGCTAAAGCTAAGTAACAAAGTAAATTAGGCCGAGGAAGAGCAGCTCAAATGGATGGTAAAGTATTTGGTGGTCGCGTAAACCGGGTAGAGGACCCAACGTTTTTGCGCGGTCACGGTCGTTATGTTGACGATATCAAACTGGTGGATATGGTTTCGGCAGCCTTTGTTCGGAGCCCATTTCCTCATGCTCGACTAAAAGGCATAGACAAATCTAAAGCAGAAGAGATGGCAGGCGTCCACGCTGTTTTTACATTCGAGGACCTTAAAACACACCTTACAGATAATCGATTACCGGTCGAGTTTCCTGGTGGAGTCCCAAAAGCCGAAACCGCCGGTCCTGTAATCATGGTTTTCGATGAAACTATGTATGTTGGTGAATGTGTGGCAATAGTGATCGCAGATACTCGCCATATTGCAGAAGATGCTGCTGCATTAGTCGAGGTAGATTGGGAACCCCTCCCAGCGGTGGGTGATTGCAAGAAAGCTCTAGAGCCCAATGCTCCGACGGTATCAATCCATGTGAACGATAATTTAATGATGGAAATGGTGCAAGAGTATGGCGAGGTGGATAACGTATTTAAATCAGCACCGCATACTTTTCGAGAGGAAATTTGGCAGCATCGCGGAAGCGGTCATCCAATTGAATGTAGGGGTGCTGTTGGCCGATATGATCCCATTCAGGATCTTACCACCCTATGGTCATCGACTCAGATGCCAAATTTAGTACAAGGTTTCATCATAAAGTTGTTAGGTGCGCATGAAGACCAGCTTCGAGTAATTACGCCTGATGTTGGAGGTGGCTTTGGTCCAAAATTTGTTTTTTATTCTGAAGAATTAATAGTAGCGCTTTGCTCCAAACTTTGTGGCCGTCCAATAAAGTGGATAGAAGATCGCCGTGAACATTTCGTCTCCACGGTTCAAGAACGTGATCAATATTGGGATGCTGAGATTGCTGTTGATGATGATGGTTTAATCCTTGGAGTGCGAGGTACACTAATTCACGACCATGGGGCATATACAATTCAGGGAATAACGCTCCCATACAACGCCGCGGCCTGTATCCCCGGTCCTTACAAAGTTCCGCACTATAGAATGGAACAAAAGCTAGCATTTACAAATATGATGCCATGCGCGCCAGTACGCGGCGCTAGTCATCCGCAAGGGACATTCGTTATGGAACGTCTTTTAGACCGTGCTTCGTATGAATTAAAAATGGACCGAGCCGACATTCGATTAAAAAATATGATTCCTGGCGATGAAATGCCTTACGAAAAACCATTAAAAACTAGGGCCGGGGTCAATATCACCTACGATTCTGGAGACTTTCCCAAAGCATTAAAAATGGCAATAAATACCTCTGGATATTCAACATTTAAAGATCGACAAAAAACCGCTCTTTCTGAAGGTCGTCACCTAGGTATTGGATTATCGTTTGGTGTAAAGGGAACTGGCCGGGGACCATTCGAGACCGCTATCGTCCGTATAGGCACATCGGGGAAAATTTCTGTTTATACCGGAGCTGCTCCTATGGGACAAAGTACCCGTACAATGATGGCCCAAGTTGTTGCCGAACAACTCGGTGGTGATATGTCTAATATAGAAGTGATAGCAGGTGATACAGCTCAAATACCCATGGGAATGGGGGGGTTTGGCAGCCGTCAAGCAATCACTGCAGGGTCTTCCGGCCATATAGCCGCCATAGAGGTTCGTGAAAAAGCATTAAAAGTTGCTGCACATTTGTTGGAAACTTCCGAAGAAGACTTGGAAATTATTGGTGGAAAAATATGTGTTAAAGGTGTTCCAGACCTATCGATCACGTTGGGAGAAGTAGCCCATGCCGTCGCCGGAACACCCGGTTACGCACTGCCAGGGGGTATTACTCCGGGAATGGAATCCACTAAAAATTTCCTGACAGACCCTTTAGCTTATTGTTATGGCGCCCATATTTGCGAGGTTGAGGTTGATCCGGAAACGGGTGGAGTCAAAATTCTTAAATACACTATAGTTCATGATTCCGGTACTTTAATTAACCCGATGATCGTCACCGGTCAGGTGCAAGGGGGTGTCGCTCACGGTATTGGAAATGCAATGTTTGAATGGATGGGCTATGATGAAGATGCCAACCCAGTGACCACAAACTTTGGTGAGTATTTGCTGCCGTCGGCGCCGGAAATGCCCAACTTTGATATCGAATTCCTCGAGAGTCCCTCCCCATTAAATCCGTTAGGTGTAAAAGGGGCAGGCGAAGGCTCAACTGTCCCTGCAGCAGCGTCGGTCATATCTGCAATTGAAGATGCTTTAAGGCCTTACAATGCAAAAATCACCGAAGCACCTATAAGTCCTTCTCGAATAGTGGATTTGGTCAAAACGGGTCGATGAGATTAGATAAAGCGAGTAACCTCAGCATCAATCACACGGTTTGAGCCTTTCTTTAGGCGGAACAATATCTGTAACCAAATCCCTTATCAGAGCTTTATTGGCTAGCGGTTCTATTGTCACAACACCGGTATTTAATCTTGCAGTACAGGCATAATTGACCTTGCCATCAACTAATACCATACACTCTTTACAAGCATTCGCGCTTACACATGAATACCGGAACGCCAATGATGGATCTCTATTCTCACGAACCCAAACTAGTGCGTCAAGTACAGAGGCTCCATCTTCATGGGGAACCTCAAATTCATCGTAACGAGGGTCCTTACCATTAGCACCACGATAAATAATAAGTTTTGTTATTTGTGTCATATTTCGGCAAAACGCTTTTCTTCAAGAGTATAGCTAAATCTCGGTACTTCCGCCCATCCGCTAATAATTTCTTCATCTCGTAGCTCAAGGACCTGATTTTTCTCAAAATCAGGCGACGCCTCTGGAATGTCCTCTCTTTGATGAGCACCCCTACTTTCCGTGCGATTTATAGCAGACAAAGTAACAGACTCCGCACAAAGAAGACCTGCACGAAGTTCATACCAGTCTAATAGTGCTTGATTAAAGGGCTTATCGTCAGGAATAAAAACTCTATTTAAATCCTGTGTTTGCATTTCACGTATTCGAGCCAAACCTTGTTTAAGTTTTTCAGCGGTTCTAAAAAGACCAACTTTTTCCCACATTAACTCCTGCAATTCAGTCATCAGGGCTGTTGGACTTGGTTCGGAACGTTTATTGGATTGAAGCTTCGGAGATATTCCAGAAAGAATATCCTTAGCTGCGTCTTCTTCAATTGGAACACGTTTTTTTAATTTGGAATACTGAGCACCAAATCGACCAGCGCGCTCACCGAAAACAAATGCCTCTGGAATGGCATTACCGGAAAGCCGGGTCGCACCATTTGCTCCGCCCACTGCTTCACCTGCAGCATATAGGCCCGGTACCCTCGTCTTCATTTCATTATCCACGCGTATTCCACCCATATGATAATGGGCAATAGGCGAAACTTCGATAGGGGATTTCTGCAGGTCTATTCCATTTTTAGCAAGACGACCAATCATTGGTCCGAATTTTTCTTTCATTATGTCTTCGTCAATGTGCTCAAAACTTAACCAAACCCCACCATGCGGTGATCCGCGTCCCTGTTCAACCTCTTTATATATTGCATAAGACGCGACATCCCGCCTTGCAGTATAAGTACCGCCATCTGAGGCGCCATAATTATGAATGAATTCTTCAAAATCACCATTGAGTAATCTGCCCCCGACTTTATATCGAAAGGGGTCCCACATGATAGGATCCATTCCTACCATTCGAGGAGCAAGGTGCCCAATCGGAAAAAATTGTACAAACTCCATATCGATTAGTTCTGCCCCTGCCCGTAGCGCCATCGAATAAGCTTCACCACCCATATTAATTGAGGCGCTGTTTCTTTTATAAAGCCGCGTCAATCCTCCTGCCGCTAAGATAATTGCAGAGGCCTCAATTATAACAGTCTCGCCACTCTCAACATCAATTGCCACAGCACCGACTGCCTCTTCGTCCTGCAACACAATCTCAATGACAGCCAATCCGCTTGCTCGTCTTATACCGGTGCGTTGAGCCACTTCACCTCTCAATGCACGGGCCACTGCCGGGCCGGTATTTAAATAATCAACATACACACATCGCTTAAGACCATGTCCAGGAGCGTGAACCTGTGTCATACGTCCATCTTCCCGTGCCCAACCGACTTTCCAATCATCCATTTGGTGAATCCTAG
Source organism: Alphaproteobacteria bacterium UBA2964 (assembly GCA_002348425.1). The sequence continues at coordinate 8,428 of DEBE01000118.1, forward strand.
CAACCGATTCTTCGCAAAGGATTGCGGAAAGTTCTTCGTTACATAACCCATGACCAGCCTCAATTGTATCAGACAAATGGTGTGTCCAATGATCAGGCTCTTCATGGCCAACTGCTGATGCGACCGTCATTTGTGCCATCACGGTCGCACCACCACGACTAATTAAACTTTTGTCGGCTAAAATGACGTCTACTCCATCACGAGCGGCTGCAATCGCCGCATACATTCCGGCGCCGCCGGCACCTATTACAAAAACATCCGTTGATATTTTCATTTTTAAGTTTTTATCCCAAAATTCCGTTCGCGTTTATACACCGGGAACCATTTATTCACCAGCCTTAGAGCTTGCGCCAAACCGACCCGCTCGATATTTTTATAAATATTCCTTGAGGAGAGTAAATATGAATTTCAAGATGCAGCAACTTATAAATATCGGAACGCCCTACTGGGATGCTGAAGCAGAGATTGCGCGAAAATTTTATAAAACTGCTAAAAGAGATGATCACGCATTCTATTTACGAGCCCAGTTATGGAAAGAACTTAATCCCGTAGATGGTTTTTTTAACGGTCTACACAAGGAGTTAACCCAAGCTGCCGCTTTATTCCCGAAGGTTGGCAAAACTATAGATCGACACGATTATCTATTTCTACTGGACCAACTTGTTTCAGAGTATAACCACTTTGTTTTGCTTGCTGATGTTTTAGAACATGTTCAAGGTCGAAAGCTTTCAAAACGAGATTTAAAACAACTTCCCCAAGAGAAAATACTAGGTGACATACGACGCCACCACGTAAACAAGGGTGGAAAAATTGGAAGGGCTGCAGTTGGTATAACGGAAGGAGGCGGTACAGCTTTATTCAGAGTCGGAAAAAATTTAAAAGGAAGCAAAATTAACCAAATGACCGCCAAGGCTATGAAAATCATTTGGGAAGATGAAAAAGATCATTATATGGTACAAGCACAAATAGCCGCAAAAATAATTAAAACTAAATCAGATATGAGTAAAATGAGAGAAGCAATGTTAGAGGTCAGCTTGCAACGGGTTTGGATGCGGAATGAAATGTTTCAAAATCCAATGACAAAGGAAGAAGTTGAAAATTATATTGATCGGCGAAAAAGATCTATTGAAAAAAAATATTTAAACTAGCCAGTCGTCTCCAGAGCCGCAACTCCGGGTAGAACCCTTCCCTCTAGCCATTCCAGAAACGCCCCACCCGCCGTGGATACATAAGAGAATGAACCTAACGCTTTTGCAGAAGATAAGGCCGCAACAGTATCGCCGCCTCCAGCTACCGATTTTAGAACACCGTCTACTGTAAGTTTTGCGACCGCCTGCGCTACAATATTTGTACCATTATCAAATGGTCTGACTTCAAAAGCCCCAAGCGGGCCATTCCAAATAACTGTTTTACAATCTCTTAGACTCTTAGCTATGGCACTAGCCGAACCTGCTCCAATATCAAGGATCATCGTCTCTTTCCGGACTGCCGCAACCGGTACCGTCTCGCTTGGGGCTCCAGCTTCAAACTTTTTTGCAATTACCACGTCGCTGGGCAAAATAATTTTACACCCTACCTCATCTGCATTTGCCATGACATCTCTGGCCGTACCTGACATATCAAATTCACACAACGACGCCCCGACGTCTGTTCCAAGCGCGTGCAAGAATGTATTTGCCATAGCCCCACCAATAACCAAACGATCAACCTTGGGAACAAGATTACTTAAAACATCTAGTTTAGTTGATACTTTAGCACCTCCAACAACAGCAAGAACTGGTCGGTTGGGATTGCCCAGTGCCCCCTCGAGCGCTTCCAATTCTGCCTGCATTGAACGCCCTGCTGCTGAAGGCATTAACCGTGCAATACCTGCAGTAGAAGCGTGGGCGCGGTGTGCTGCTGAGAAAGCATCATTGACGTAGATATCTCCGAGTGATGCTAAAGCCTCGACAAAACCGGAATCATTATTTTCTTCACCGGGATGGAAACGTAGATTCTCCATCAATGCGACCCCACCATTTGGCAGTGCATTAATAGCTTTTACAGCTGCTTCACCTATACAACTCTCAATAAATATCACCTCACGTCCACCTAGCGACTGCCGTAAAGACCCCAACAAAGGTTTTGTGGACATCTCAGGCACATGCATTCCCATTGGACGATCAAAATGGGACATGACTATAACCTTGCAACCTCTGTTCGCCAGCTCAAGAATTGTTGGGGCCAACCTTTCAATTCGGGTTGCCTCTGTTACCAAGCCGTTACGCATCGGTACATTAAGATCACCGCGCAACAACACACGGCAACCAGTAGAGTTCTTTTTTAAAGCTGACAGAGTATCAAGGGTTTCAAACTGCGGCATAGAAAAATCAATATATTATTATTGAATCAACCTAACTTACCCATCATTACCGCCGTATCTGACATACGGTTTGAAAAACCCCATTCATTATCATACCAAGAAGCAACGCGACAAAGTTTTCCCTCGATGACCTGTGTTTGGGTAAGATCAAAAATTGAGCTAGCCGCATTATGATTAAAATCTGATGAAACCAAAGGCTCATCATTAGTTATCAGAATTTTTTTAAACGTCGCAGAGCCGGCTGCTTTGATTATAGCTTTATTTATTTCTTCAACTGAAGTCTTACGTTTTGCCGTAAAATTGAGATCGACAATGGAAACATTGGCCGTTGGTACCCTTATAGACGTGCCATCCAGTTTTCCATTTAGCTCTGGTAAAACTAAGCCAACAGCTTTAGCTGCACCGGTTGAAGTGGGTATCATTGAATAAGCAGCTGCCCTTGCCCGGCGGGGATCGGGATGTAAAGTATCCTGCAAACGCTGATCACCAGTATAAGCGTGAATTGTTGTCATATAACCCTGCTGTATTCCTATTGCTTTATGCAAAACCGCCGCTACTGGTGCTAAACAGTTGGTAGTACAGGATGCATTAGAGACTACTGTGTGGCTTTTTCTAAGCTTTTTGTCATTTACACCACAAACTACTGTCAAATCCTCGCCCGTTGCTGGCGCAGAAATTAGTACCTTCTTGGCACCGGCTGCAATATGAGCTTCAGCATGTTCGCGTTTGGTAAAAATCCCAGTGCACTCGAGAACAACATCAATCCCAAGTTTACCCCAAGGGAGTTGCGCCGGATCACGTTCAGCAAAAACCTTAATGGTGCCTTTACCAATATTAATGCCCGTTTTTGTGGCCCTTACTTTTCCCGGAAATGGGCCATGAATAGTGTCGCGCTGCAGCAATAAGGCATTCGCTTCAACACTACCTAGATCGTTAATCGCAACAAACTCAATATCCCTACGTTTACTTTCATAGGCTGCACGTAAAACTAATCTTCCTATTCTTCCAAACCCGTTGATGGCCACCCTTACTGCCATAATATCCTCCGTACTAAGTTATAACTATAATCGCTTTTTAACCGCAAGCACGACCTCATCAGCGGTTATTTTAAAATGGCTAAACAAATCCCCGGCCGGCGCGGATGCACCAAAACTTGACATGCCGATGAATACACCGTCAGGACCAATGTATTTTTCCCAGCCCATAGAAATAGCTGCTTCAATCGCAACTTTAAAAGTGTTTTCTCCGAGGACAGTTAAACGGTAGTCATCAGTTTGCTCATCAAACAATTCCCAACAGGGCAATGAAACAACATTAGAAGTAATTCCATCCCTCGCCAGTAGCTCCTGCGCTTTAATGGCTACCGAAACTTCCGAACCCGTCGCTATCAAGGTAACTGTCGCCGGGCTCTCCGCTTTGGAGATTATATAACCGCCCCTGGCACAATGATTTTGGCCACTGCAATCCTTTCTAACGGTTGGGACACCTTGCCGAGTAAGTGCAATAGCCGATGGCGTACTTTCAGCGGATATAGCTAATTCCCAACACTCTGCCACCTCTACCGCATCCGCGGGGCGAAAAACTCTTAAATTTGGTATAGCCCTCAAACTCGCCAAGGTTTCAACAGGTTGATGGGTTGGTCCATCTTCGCCAAGTCCAATAGAGTCATGGGTAAGTACATGAATTACACGCTGCCGCATCAGAGCAGACAACCTTAAAGCTGGCCGGAGGTAATCAGCAAATACAAGGAAAGTACCAGCATATGGAATAATACCTCCATGCTGTGCTAAACCATTCATCACCGCGGCCATTCCATGTTCGCGAATACCGTAATGGATATATCGACCATCAAATTCGTTCTTAGATATAGAGATCATGTTGGATGTTCGCGTATTTACGGAGCCAGTAAGATCAGCAGAGCCTCCCATCAGCTCTGGTACATCAGCAATTAATTTTTCTAAAACCGCCCCTGAAGAAACACGGGTTGCCTGATTAGGAGTATTGGATATAAATTCATTTTTGATGTCGTGTATGGCCTTTTCCCAACCCACAGGCAAACCACCCGAAACTGCACGCTGAAACTGCTCCCTAATGTTTGAGTCACAACTTGCAAGGCGTTTTTCCCAAGCTAGGCGCTCTCCTGATCCTCGCTCTCCAGCCTCGCGCCATACGGACATAATTTCATCTGGAACTTCAAATGGCGCATATGGCCAACTTATTTTTTCTCTCACCCCTGCAATCTCTTCATCGCCCAAGGGTGCACCATGCGACCCGGCAGTCCCCGCTTTGGTGGGTGCCCCGTAGGCAATTGTAGTTTTACAGGCAATCAATGAAGGTTGCTCTTCGTCTCTTGCAGCTTTTATGGCTGCAGTGACAGCCTCCGCATTGTGGCCATCCACAACACTGGTATGCCAACCATAAGAGGCAAACCTTGCAGGAACATTATCTGACCACGCTAAATCGGTACTACCGTCTATGGAAATCCCATTATCATCATACAACACAATCAGGCGTGAAAGCCCAAGATGTCCAGCGAATGAGGCGGCTTCGTGGCTAATTCCTTCCATGAGATCACCATCGCCAGCGATCACATAGGTATAATGATCGACTATATCTGCACTGAAACGCGAAGCCAGTATGCGTTCGGCTAACGCCATACCAACTGCAGTCGAAATTCCCTGACCTAATGGGCCAGTGGTGGTCTCTATGCCTGCTGCATGACCATATTCGGGATGTCCGGCCGTTTTACTTCCTAATTGTCGGAAGTTTTTGATCTCATTGATATCAATATCTGAATAACCAGTGAGATAAAGAAGGGCATAGAGAAGCATCGAACCGTGTCCCGCAGACAAAATAAACCTATCACGATCAGCCCAATCGGGATTTGATGCATCATATTTAAGAAACCGGGTAAATAGTATTGTGGCTACATCCGCCATGCCCATAGGCATGCCTGGATGGCCAGAGTTAGCCATCTGAACAGCGTCCATCGCTAGAGCACGGATAACGTTAGCAAGATCTTTTTGTTCGACAGTCACAATTTTTCCGAAGTTAAGTTGTTCAATGTTATTCTTCTATTATTCAGTTTTTAAAAAACTTCATACTTAAATTTATACAGTTTATATTAACGCGAATCGTTCTGAGGTTGGAGTCACACTGATAAAAGAATTCTACATTAATTCTCCGTTGTCAAAAGTGAAACGCCAAGTAAAGCTCGACGTTTCAACCATGGACTTGCCCGATATCGTGGATCCCCATAAAAGTCGTACATCGCATTTAGTATCTTCAATACTCGCTTAGCACCAACATTATCGCCCATAGATAAAGGGCCCATTGGGTAGCCTAGGCCCAAGGTCACCGCCTTATCAATATCCGATGGGCTAGCAATTCTTTGCTGTGCAATGTCACAAGCAATGTTGACGATAGTTGCAACAACTCGCTGATTTACAAAACCCGGACTATCATGAATTACCGTTACGGTGTGACCGTCAGCGGCTAGTGCCGCATGAACTAAATCACGAAGATCCGGATCAGAAACTGGTGTACTCATGAGCGTACGCCGGCCATCCAATCCGAATAAAGTATCAACACCAAATGAACGTTCCGCTTCAACTCCCTCCGTTGTAGCCGCACTGGTTACATCGGATCCAGTCGGCGTAAATAAACATAGACTTCGTTTTGATGGTTTTTGGCCCTTATCAATTTCGATCACTTCACGCAAAGCACTTATAAGTAGATCATGCCCTTCTGGCTCGGCTTTGCTAATCCATATAGATTCTGGCATTACTTCTGGAGCATCTTCCTCCAAATTCTGCATCTTCTTATTATCTTTATAGGTATAAAAACCCCGCCCGGTTTTACGACCATGCAAACCCGCCACTGAACGTTGAAGGGTCAAGGGGTTAGGACGAAAACGTGGTTCTCCATAAAATTGTTGGTAAATAGACTCCATAACCGGGTGAGATACATCTAGCCCAGTTGTATCCATAAGCTCAAATGGACCCATACGAAAATTTGGCCCTCCCTCCCGCAGGAGATCATCAACACCCGAAAAATTTGTGATTCCTTCTGACACAATGCGGACCCCTTCCGTATTAAGTCCTCGGCCAGCATGATTAACCAAAAACCCAGGTGTATCTTTTGCGCGAACAGGCTCATGTCCAACGCGCCTAGAAATTCTGACCAATATT
>DEBE01000023.1:0-1115 GCA_002348425.1 Alphaproteobacteria bacterium UBA2964
GCTGACACGCCGTTTTTACCAATGGATTTGGTGCAGAAGTTTTTGAGAACTATCGAAAAGACGAGTGCAGAACTCGTTTGTGCGTCTTCGAAAGGACGTTCTCATCCAGTTTTTGGCTTGTGGTATGTGCCTCTTTTGGAAGACTTGCGACGGGCTATAGCGAAAGAAGGTATTAGGCGGATTGACGCTTGGACATCACGTTATAATCTTCAGGTGGTTGATTTTATGGTGGGGGAGGTGGATCCCTTTTTTAATGTCAATTATCCACAGGATTTGGATATGGCAAGGGATTTATTTGCGCTTAAGACCTAGGCTGATAATTAATGTGAATGCTTTATACTGGCTCGAGCTGCAGCATCAATTATGGCATCAGCACCAATTCCGTATTGGCGGTATAAATCTCGGATATTTCCCGACTGACCAAATTCTGTGACCCCTAGGGGTAACAATTTGCGGCCGGTAGCCGACCCAAGCCATGAAAGGGTTGCTGGATGCGCGTCCTGAACCGTTATTAATATAGCATTGCTATGCAGCGGAGCGAGTAAGTTTATAATATGACAGTCAATATTATTTCTTCCTTCTATATTTTCCACTTGTGACCGTTGCCAATCATGATAAAGCCTATCGTAAGAGGTGATTGCCATTATTCCTAGCTCGGGGATTTCTTCCTTGAGTTGTTCATAAGCCTCGATCACTTCTGGGACTACCGCGCCTGAATAAACTATAGCAATTCTTGCCCCGTCAGTAGGGGGAATATGCCAATAAGCACCCTTAATAATTTGGTTTTCCAGTTCTGGCTTCATCTCTCGTGATGGTTGATCTATTGCTCTCGTTGAGAGACGAAGATAGATAGAGCCCCCTTTTTCTGCCTGCATATATTCGAAAGCCCATCTCATGATCACAGCTAGTTCATCCGCATAGGCAGGTTCATAAGAAGAAAGGCCCGGCTGTCCGATGCCTATTAGAGGACTAGAGATAGACTGATGCGCACCGCCTTCGGGGGCCAACGTTATTCCGGCGGGAGTTGCGACCAACATAAAACGCGCGTCTTGATAACAAGCGTAGTTGAGAGAATCCAAGCCACGCGCAATGAACGGGTCGTACAAAGTTCCTAT
>DEBE01000023.1:1522-2531 GCA_002348425.1 Alphaproteobacteria bacterium UBA2964
GCTATTCCAAGCTCGAAATGTTGTCCTGTACCATGTCGAAGCCATTTTTGGGCGGAGGCCACTTTCTCATCTCGAAAAACATCGTTCCGAACATCGAGGCTGAAAACGCCTCGTTGATTGACCCATGGTCCTAGGTTTGTTGAGACAGTCACATCAGGTGAGGTCGTCACTATTCGTGATGCGAGATCTGTGTTGCCGCGGCTTAGTTCATTTAAAATGTTACCAAAACTTGCTTGTGTAGAAGTCGATGAGCGGAAATTTAATGGTAGATTATCTGGAATTGTTATTTTTGGGGGTTCATTTTCCTGAGGTGGTCTCTTATTAAATGGGGCTTGTAAGCAGAAATTTTTTGCTGTTTCGGGTTCTATCAAAAGGTTATCATAAGCTGACCATTCCGAACCTTCGGCTATTTGCATTTTACTTCTAAATACATCCATCTGTTCCAAGTTCATAAGCCCAGCGTGATTATCTCGGTGCCCGGCTAATGGCGTTCCATGACCCTTGATTGTGTATGCTATAAAACACTGGGGTGTATCATCAGCAACACTATGAAAAGCTTCCAGAACAGCTTCCATATCGTGGCCCGCTAAATTTGTCATTAATGCATGCAAAGTTTCATCATCATGGTCTTCAAGAATTGACTTAATGCCATGAACACCCCTCAAATCTTTTTTTAAAGGGGAACGCCATGCATCTTTTTCGCCTGACTGTCCTTTGAAGGTTAAAGCGCTATATAAGTCATTGGGGCAATCATCTATCCATTGCCGTAGCGTGTCACCGCCTTGCAGAGCGAAGACCTTTTCAAGCTTTTTGCCATACTTTAAAGGAACTACGTTCCACCCTACGTTGGCGAAGAAATCTTGAATCTTCCTAAATAATCCGTCTGAGACGACACCATCTAAACTTTGCCTGTTGTAATCAATGATCCACCAGAGATTGCGAACATCATACTTCCAACCCTCTAGCATTGCTTCGTATATGTTGCCTTCATCAAGTTCTGCATCACCCA
>DEBE01000003.1:0-3025 GCA_002348425.1 Alphaproteobacteria bacterium UBA2964
AGTTTTTACAGTATGGAGAGGCTCCGAAGCCGCGGCTGCATTTACAACGATTTCCAATCTACTCAAGACGTCGGCAGTTTCGTCTACGCAAATTTTAACTTCTGAATCATTGGCAACATTACAAATTTTTGCGATTGCCTTCCCGCCATTTTCTTTAATATCAGTGACTGTCTTGTTAACCGTCTCTTTATTGATATCGACACAGCATACGTTCGCACCCTCGGCTGCAAATCTTCTGGCAATTGCCCCTGCTATACCACCGCCGGCTGCTGTTACTAGGGCAACTCTGTTATCAAGCATTCCCATTAAATTTTCTTATCCTCTGAGGTTGGAATTATTTATTGTTTATCCCCTGAATTCTATTGCTTCTCCATCTGGGCCGGAGAAGACGACGCGTCGCCACCCTTTCTCCCGCTCTTCACGCGCGTCGGTACTATGAAGCTCTGTCAAAATTTTAACACCTGCTTTCTTCAATCGCTCTAACTCGATATCAAACTGATCTGTCTCAAAACAAAAATGGAATCCATTCATTCCGCGGGCATCTCGATTAACCAGTTCTAGCACTGTGTCTCCGGATCGGAGATACGCAATTTTTTTTTCGTCTCCGGTTAAATGTTCGTAGTAGAGTTTGCAATCGAAATATTCTTCGTAGAAGCCAATAGATCGTTCAATATCTGCAACATCTAATGCGATGTGATCTATCCTTTTAAACATGTAGTTCCTTTCATCATCCCATGGGCTACCATTTACCTCGCAGGTCGAATAGTCAAACTGGTGTTTACAGCGTTTTTAATGAGAGTGTGATATAAAAACTGAGAAAGCAGCATGACGAATCATATTGACGAGTTTATAACAAAATGGGCTATACCAACTAATAATTACGTTTCAAGGGTAGATATGTGATTTTTAAGATAAATTGGAACATGGTATTAAAGAAGTCCCTAGTAACCTTATTCTTAATACTCTTTCTGATAGTATTGGGTGGAGGAATTCACCTCTACATCAAAGCCGACGATATAATTAGGACGGTCGTTACAGACGTTGGATCCAGAGCGACTGACACAAACGTTCAGGTGGGGTTGGTTGACCTTTCATTCCATGAGGGAAAGCTATTGTTGACCGGCATCCAGATACAAAATGTTAAGTCTTTTAAAAGTGACACGGCCGTTACAATTGGCAGTATGAGCCTAAAGGTAAACTCTAATTCCTTAACTAATAATTTGGTTTTAATTAAAGAAATCGTCATCGCAGATCTTGATATTGCCTATGAATATATGGGTGGGCAGACCAATTTTGGTTCTATTCGGACCCGGGTTAAACGTTATTGCAATCGCTATAAGAAACGGAAATCTTTAGAAAATATACAGGAACCTTTTGGATCCTTTAAATTCAGCGCTATGAGTCTTTTAGTACGAGATGGCAAGATTAAATTTAGCTCTGACGGGCCCCTTAAATCTAATTCCGTTGGTTCCTTGCCAAGGTTGTATTTGAAAAACTTCATAAAGAAAGATAGCGGGGTAACAACACATAGGCTAATATGTGAGATTATCGAGGCGGTGGTTAATCATGTTTCTAAATCAGGAGATCATGGGTTCAGTGCGTTAATGAAAAAAATAAAACAGGATGATGTGGAGCCGGCCAAACATTAAGTTGATGAGAGTAAAAAATAAATGGGTTGTTTGATTGCCAGAAGCTTGGTGAAATAACAAAGTTAAGAAGGGCATAAGCCTCATCTGAATTAGACTTAGGCTAAAAAGATGGCCAGGGAGGTCACGATGGCGCCAGATGGCATGCAGTCGATTAATATTCCTTCTCTTCAAGGAAGGGTCAGTGCTGATGAATGGAAGGCAAGAGTCAATCTTGCTTGTGCATATAGACTAGTCGCTCATTATGGCTGGACACATGTCACTGCTAATCATATTTCTTTACGAGTGCCCGGAGATGAGGAGCATTTTCTTCTTAACCCCTTTGGATTGTTATTTGATGAGGTCACTGCATCCAGCTTGGTGAAAATTGATCTTGATGGCAACAAGGTAATGGATAGCGAGTTTGGCATAAATCAGGCTGGCTATGTAATTCATAGTGCCATCCACGGTGCGAGGCGTGATATCACTTGCGCAATTCATACACACACAGAAGCTGGCATGGCAGTTTCAGCTCATAAAGAAGGTTTACTTCCTTTAAATATGAGTGCCATACGCTTTTACGAAAGAATAGCCTATCACGACTATGAGGGAGTAACTATTGACGTAGAGGAACGTAAAAATATCGTCCAGCACCTTGGCAAACATTTTGCAATGATCCTGCGCAACCATGGCCTTTTGACTTTAGGCCGTAATTTGGGTGAAGCGTTTTATCTTATGTATAATTTGGAGAAGGCCTGCAGAGCGCAGGTTGCGGCAATGGCTGGTGGAGCAGAACTCGAGATACCACCTGAGCATATCCTGAAGAAGTCTGCAGAACAAAGTTGGAGGCCTAATAACAACAATCCTGAGGAGCATCCCGCTTGGCCGGCCTTAATGCGAAAAATGGACCGGCTGGATCCCTCCTATAGAGAATAAGGGATCAAAATCTCAATTTAAGATCGCCCCCCAGATTCAATTTTTTTTTCAGTAATCGTCATAAACTTCTTACGAGTTTCTAGCATAGCGTTGATGCAATTAGGGTCGAAGTCTTTCTTTGGCGCCGGGTCAGCACCCCAAAACCCGTAATTGTCTTCCCCTCTTAATAACATCGCAGTTGCACCTTCAAATCTTGTTTCTCTAACGTGGGGCGCGACATAGTGGATTGAGAAACCTATACGTGGATGATTTGCGGTATTCGGGCCTGAACTATGAACAACGCTTTCATGATGAAATACTACCTGGCCCGCTTTTAATTCGGCGTATACTGCTTTATTTTCCTGCACATTAATTACGTTCTGTCCAAGTGTCGCCAAGTTATCTGGATCAGGCTTGATTTCGTGAATTGCAGTTTCCTTGTGAGATCCGGGAATGTAACGAAGGCACCCTGATTCTTTCGTAGA
>DEBE01000003.1:3359-5929 GCA_002348425.1 Alphaproteobacteria bacterium UBA2964
TCGTTAAAGCCAAGCCAGGCTGTCACGGTTTCTGAAGGTTCGAAGCCGTATACGAAACTGTCCGTATGCCAAGATATAAATCGCGGGTCATTGGCCTTTTTCGTAAAAAAAGAGGCTCCCCAACATAAAATATTAGGGCCGATCAAATCTTCAAGTGCATCCAAAAGCTTGGGGTGACTTACGACGTCGCAGAGCCAGGGGAAAGGCAATTGTGCTTTAATGCGAAAGCGGTTTTGTGGTTCTTCACCCAGCTCTTTTTCTAAAGAATTGAACTTTTTCCAGAGGTTCCCTGCTTCTTCTGGCGTATACACGTCATATGGAAAAAGAAAGCCATCTTCTTTAAATTTTTTGACCTCCAGTTCTGTGAGACCCTTAGCCATTTATCTGCTCCCCTTTTACTATTTTCTTTTGTAGGTGCCCACGCCCGGTCTAAAGGTCTTTTCGTCTAGGAATTGTTTCATACCCTCCTGACGACCCTGCTCTTTATCAACTCTTTGCAGTGCATCGCTTTTGCAACGTAGATAATCGGCCGCCTGTTCCATGTTCATATCCCGAACCGAACGTATCGCTTCTTTGGTATAACGAATAGCCCAAGGATTTTTTTTCAAAAGCTTTCGCGCAATTTTTAGGGTTTCAGATTTCAATCTGGTACGTGGAACTGAGAAATTTACAAATTTCATTTGCGCAGCTTCTTTTCCATTAAATGTATCCCCTGAAATAGAATACCACATCGCGTCACGGAAACTCATAACTTGATTGACGTTCCAACCAACAAGTCCCCCTGGAATATGACCCCAGTTAATCTCGGAAATACCAAAAACAGCGTCGTTTGCGGCAATGGCAACATCGCACGATACGATTGGGGTTAGCCCTCCGCCGAAAACAAAGCCGTTAACCATGGCTATTGTCGGTTTTGGAAAGCCAATCAGACGATAAGAACGCCAGCTTTCCGATGCTGCTGCTGCCCTGCTTCGGGCGACGGGGTCATTTGATAAACCCCTGAAATAGGTTTTCAAATCCTGACCAGCACAAAAAGCTTTTCCTGCCCCGGTCAAAATGACCAATTTGGTGTCGGCGTCGACCGCGAGGCGTTCTAGGGCGTCATCCATTTCATGATGAAGCTCCGGACTCATTGCATTTCGTTTCTCGGGTCTATTTAAAGTTAAAAAGGTGATACCATCCTTTCGCTGTTCTACGAGTACATTATTGTATTGGTATTTTGATCCCTTTTTTTTAATTGGTTTTTTCTTGGCGGTGGAACTTTTTGCCATGTGCTCTCCTCCCATTATTTAGTTATTTTAGTACTCGCGCAAAATATTGCGAGCTATCACCATTTTCATGATTTCTGTAGGCCCTTCGGTAATTCGAAAACTACGAGATTGTCGCCATAACTTTTCTATGGGGAGGTCCGTAGTTAATCCAATGCCGCCATGAACTTGTAGACAGCGGTCGGCTGCCCTAAAGCCAAGCTCATCAGCATACATTTTTTGGATAAACCCATCCGTGCGGTCAACCATCCCCTCGGCTGCTCGGTTAGCTACATTGTAAACCATTAGTCTGGCAGCCTGTAATTCTACATAGGTATCTGTTATCATCCATTGAACGGCTTGTCGGCTTGCAAGAGGCTCACCAAAGGTCTCACGCTGTTTAGCGTAGTCACACATTAGATCAAGGCAGCGTTGTGCAGTCCCAACACCACGGGCGCCATGCTTCAACCGTCCGTTAGCTAGGAAACGTTGCCCGAGGGAAAATCCTTGTCCCTCTTCTCCAATCCGCTGCTCAACCGGTATGCGAACATTGTCAAAAACGATTTCTGTTGGCTTGTCACCCATCATTGTGTCGTAATGCGTGGTTACTTTCACACCAGGGGTATCCATATCTATGAGAAACATCGAGATACCGCCGCGTGACCCCTTTTCCTTGTCGGTTACCGCGAGTAATTGCGCAAAATCTGCCTCAGAAGCTCCAGTTATCCACCTTTTTGTTCCGTTAATAATGTAATGATCCCCATCACGGATAGCTGCGGTCCTCATTCCACCCGGGTCTCCGCCGGCATCGGGCTCACTCTGTGCAAAACAAGCCTCTTTTTCACCGTTGAGTACCGGGAATAAATATTTCTCCTGCATTTCTGGACTAAGTTCATATAGTGGTGCACGCACTTGGGGGCCCATTATTCCTCCTAGACCACGAGAAGGTATGGCGATGGTTCTTCCCAGCTGTTCCCATACAATGCATAACGAAATTAGATCGGCACCCACGCCTCCATATTCCTCGGGAACCTCCATTTTCCAGATGCCGATTTCTTGAGCGCGCTTGTCGTACTTTTCTTTCCACTCTGGTTTCAATTCCCCATCTTCATTGCATGTTTCCATTTCCACTGGGATCATTTCTTCGTCCACGAATCGTTTCATCGTTTCTCGAAAAAGTATATGTTCCTCAGAAAGGGGGTATTCCATTTTAACTACTCCGTTAGGGACTTGCACTGCTTTCCGTAATGATCGGAGCGGAAGAGTTTATTGTCAATGCATGGTGTCCAGATTGACCCATCAACCGTGCAGGGTTACAAAAGA
>DEBE01000224.1 GCA_002348425.1 Alphaproteobacteria bacterium UBA2964
TCATAACCTGCTAGAACCTGTAACATTAAAGCACTATCCTCGCTGGTCCAGGTCATTGGACCAACACAATCAAAGGAAAAGGAAAGTGGTAGGTCGCCAAATGCACTGACCCTGCCGAAGGTAGGTTTCATTCCCGCTATTCCACAAAATGCGGAAGGCGTCCGTATTGACCCCCCTGCGTCACTACCAAGTGCGCCCAGGCAAAAACCGGCCGCAACGGCCGCTCCGGAACCACTGCTAGAGCCCCCCGTCGAACGATCAATATTCCAGGGATTGCGTGCAGGGGGATAAAGAGCATCAAAGGTTGGTCGGCCGCCAAATGTAAATTCATATGTATTTAACTGGCCCAAAAATATAGACCCCGCTTCTCGCAAACGTGTTATCACCGTTGCATCTTCGTCGGCTTTAAACTCTGCCATCACACGAGAATTTGCGGTCGTTTTGTGGTTTTTTAAATAGAAGACATCTTTAAGGCCAATCGGAATACCATGTAATGGGCCTCGGTATTTTCCTCCTTCTATCTCTTTTTCTGCTTGTTTGGCATCTATCATAGCTTGCTCAGAAAAAACGGCATGAAAAGCGTTTATAACGGAATCATGTTTTTCGATTCGATTAAGACAGTTTTCTACTAATGTGACAGGCGATAATAAACCTGCTTTAATTTGTCTTGCCGCTTGGGCTATAGTTGGAATCCCACGATCAACCATTATCGCTCCCACCTTTTGGGATCTTTGGCGTAAATATTGGAAGCATTCTTACATCCCACGCCCGACCACTTTTACGTGTTTTGGAAGCAAGTTCCATCAGTGTATTATATGCATCATATAAGGCCTTTTTTTCCTCTGTGGACACCGGTACTTTCGACGCCTGAATCATTGAATTGAAAATCAAATCGTTATTATCGTTATACTTTGGCATTATTTAAGCCTAGCAAATATTTTTAGGTCTTATAGGTTTTACATTAGATTTTCGTTGGTGCAAGAAGCATATTTTCACTAGTTGCTCTACAATGATAAGCGTGTTGCGATAGACTAAAGTAAAATTAAAAAGGATATATTGATGGCTGGATTTAAGGGAGGTTGCCTTTGCGGCGCCGTAAAATATGAAGTAGAAGGAGAACCAGTGCGTGTAGCGCAATGTCATTGTGATGATTGCCGAAGGGCGACTGGCTCAGCCTTTGCAACAAATATTTTTGTGGAAGAGAAAAATTTAAAAATTTTGTATGGGTCAACGAGTTCTTATCAGCATATAGCAGATAGTGGAAACACGATGACAAAAGAGTTTTGCCCAATTTGTGGTTCCCAGCTTTTTGGTTATGGATCAGGAAGCCCCGGTATAAAAAATGTGAAAATAGGCTCCATTGATAAAATTGGTGATATTAAACCGCAGGTTGAGGTTTTTACCTCTAAATCCTTACCTTACACGCCACCCCTAGAGTTTACTGAGAAATTCGAAAAAGGCCGCCCACGCTGATTAACACTTTCTAAAAAGTTTTTTAAATTTAAAAATGATTTCACCCTCCGTAAACGGCTTTGCTGTACTGATTGTCCTCGGCATCCTGACCGCATTTGGGCCGATGTCGATGGATATGTATCTTCCGGCGCTGCCGGAGCTCGTTAATTATTTCAAAACCTCACCTAGCAAGGCACAGTTTACTCTTAGTGCGTTTACAATTGCTTTCGGTATAGGCCAGCTTATCTATGGTCCCGTTTCTGATAGGCTAGGACGGCGATATGTCCTGCTTGTCGGGATTGCGATTTATGCGGTTGCGAGTGTTCTCTGCGTTCTAACGATATCAGTAGAAGAATTAATCATTGCAAGATTCTTTCAGGCATTGGGTGGTGCTGCTGGGATTGTCCTGTCTCGAGCAATCATTCGTGATCTTTTTAACAAGACTGAAGGCGCCCGGGCATTATCATTGATGTTATTAATTCCTTCTCTAGCCGCTTTAATTTCCCCATTCGTTGGTGGCTATATTTTAAAGTTTTTTGCTGATTGGCGGCTAATTTTCTGGATACTTACTGTATTCGGTATTACCGCCTTTGTCCTAGGTGTTCTTAAGCTACCGGAGACACACCCCCCCGAAAAGAGGACGTCGTCGAGTTTTTTCAAGATATTCAATGATTATATCACGGTACTATGTCATCGAAGTGCTGCCGGCTACATGATATGTGGGGGTTTATCCTTTGCGACTATGTTTGCCCAGCTTTCTGGCACGCCTTTTATTTATATAGAAATATTTGGCGTAGCCCCCGAAGATTTTGGACTTTTATTTTCTCTAAGTGTGTTTGCAATTATGGCGGGATCTTACCTTAATAGCCGGTTGGTCATCTTATTCGGAATAAGGAAAATGTTGGCGGTTGGCACGACCATAGCACTATTGGGAGGTTTAGGCTTACTTGTCAGCGTGCATTATGGCGGCTTTGGGTTATTTGGTATCGTCATTCCGGTGATCATTTTTATGATGCCGCACAATATGGTTAATGCGAATGCAACCGCGGGTGCGATGGAATATTTTCCTCACATAGCTGGGACTGCTTCTGCAATGTTAGGATGCGTGCGTTTTGGAACGGGGGCTATCGTTGGTGCTCTTGTCGGATATTTTCATGACGGTACAGCGATACCAATGGCTTACATAATTGCTTGCTGTGTTATTGGCAGCGCAGCGGCGTTTTGGTTTCTGACTGAAAAATCTTCTTCTAATTCGTCAAGGCCGGAGTAAATTTTGGAAGAGTTAAGTTGTTTGTGGCTTCTTCAAAAACAACCTTAACTGGCATATCACATTTTACATTGTCTGGAGGGGTGTTAATTATATTGCTCAGTAGTCTTGCTCCTTCCTCTAATTCTATGACGGCAACGACATAAGGTATTTCACCATTCCACCCCTTATGATAAAGACGATGAAAAATCACAAAACTGAAGATTTTACCTTTACCTGAAGATTGCACCCATTCGATATTATTACTGCCACATTCTTTACAAACGGTTGATGGGGGAAACCAATGATGGCCGCATTCGTTGCATTTCTGAATCATTAAATAATGTTTTCTTGTACCCTCCCAAAATGGGATGGATTCTGGTCCAGGAATGGGGACTGCCTTACTATAATCTTCGGACATTAGACAGACCCTAAAATAAGGGTCGATTCACATACGGTGTTGCCACCATGACCAGATACTAATCCAATTTCTGCATTAGGTACTTGTCTTTCTAGTCCATAAACGCCTTGCAACTGACGCACACCCTCTACGATTTGCAACATTCCTTCGACGTGGGCTTCTGAAAGCTGACCACCAGATGTATTTGTTGGTAATGTCCCATCAAGTGCAAGGGCTCCGGATGAAACAAATTCGCCACCTTCTCCCTTTTTGCAAAAACCGTAATCTTCCAGTTGGACTAGCACCATGTAGGTGAAGCAATCATATAATTGCGTAAAATCGATATCTTTCGGCCCAAGTCCAGCCATCCTATAAGCGGTTTTTCCTGCCTCAATGGCCCCCGTATGTGTCATATTGTTGCCATCGAACCAGCCACTCAAATTGTTACCAGTACCAAATCCTTTTATGATCACCGGATTCTGCCTCAGATCCTTGGCCCGGTCTAGCGACGTTACAATGACGGCCCCGGCTGCATCTGTTTGCAAGGAGCAATCAAACAGGCTAAATGGTTCAACAATCATCGGCCCTTCAAGATAATCTTCCATAGTCAACCGCTTCTTCATAACAGCATCGGGATTGTTTAAAGCATGATTGCGAAAGGCAAGGGATATTGCCCCAAATTGTTCCCGTGTAGTTCCATAGTCATGCATGTGTCGCTGGGCACCGAACCCATGAGCGGCAATCGCACCATAATATCCAAATTCGGGCCCAAATTCTGCACCATACATTTGTTGTGGTCTGCCCGAGCTTCGCATGTGATTTTCTTTGTTAGCGTGAACCCGTGACCAGTTATCGCGTCCGTATCCCACTAACACGCAGCTTGCTAAACCAGTGTCAATTGCCATCACGGCCAGTGCAACCCCCAATGCTTGGCTTGCCCCTCCGTTATTTAATGTTGTTGAAAATGTTGAATTAATCCCTAATCTTTCCCCCATAACCTGGTGGAATGAATAGATTTCGTCTGGTCCCCGACAGATTAATCCATCGATATCCCGGGTTGTTAACCCAGCATCATTGAGTGCATTGAGAGTAGCCTCTTCTAGTAGCCCTTGCGCCGATATACCCGGAATTTTTCCCAGCCGACTGTGGCCAGCGCCAACTATAGCGTATTTATCTCTTAAATGGCGAGCGGGGTCGATCATGTTATTAGCCTTAAACTTTATCTTTAATTCTATTCAATATTTCTTCTGTATGCTCACCGTGAAGTGGCGCTGCCGTAATTATTTCTGGTGGGGTTCGTGACATACGAATACCGCTCTCAATAAGCTTTACAGATCCTACCTTAGGATGAGGAACTTCGCGTACCATACCTAAATGCTGGACTTGAGGATCATCCAAGGTTTCGTCAAGGGTGTATATTGGTGCGGATGGGACATCTTTCTCCAGTAGCTGTCTTAGCCAGTAATCTCGTGGTTTAGTTTTAAAGACTTCTGAAAGTGATTCTTCTAGTTTGTCGTAATTTGTACGACGCTTGGATTTATCACTAAATCTTTTGTCATCGAACCAATCTTCTTTTCCAACCACGGAACATAATCCCTTCCAAAACTTCGGTGGAGACGACAAATGTACAACAAATGGTTTCCCGTCGCTTGCTACAAATGCATATACCTGGGCTGTTTGTGTACGGGTTTTACGAGAAGGGACTGTTCCCTCTTCAAAATATCGTGCCGCATTTTCTCCTAAGAAAGAAAGTGTAGCTGTTAACAAAGATGTCTCTACTCGCTGTCCCTTGCCGGTTCTATCGCGGGCAATTAACGCAGCGAGGCACCCATATGCAGCCATCATGCCCGTCAGGTGGTCTGACAATGATATACCCATACCCTTGGGTGTTTCTAAATCGGTTAGGACGGAGAGCAGCCCCCCCATCGCTTGTCCAACCGTGTCGTATCCGGGTCTTTCTACGTAGGGGCCTGTGCCCCCAAAACCTGTTACAGAGCAATAAATCAGCCTAGGATTAAGTTTTGATAACGTTTTATACCCAAGTCCCAATCTATCCATAGTTCCCGGTCTAAAGTTTTCTATCAAAATGTCCGAACTTTTTGCTAAAGCAATAGCAGTGGACAAATCTTCTTCTGTCTTTAAATCAAGAATAACACTCTTTTTGTTTCGGTTAACCGAGCCGAAGGTAGCAGAATAATCTGCCCCCCCCCAACCTCTGAAGGGGTCACCCGACTTATTGTCTTCCACTTTTATGATTTCAGCGCCAAGATCGCCGAGCATCATTCCGGCATACGGACCAGAGACATAAGAAGCAAATTCTAGAACGGTAATATTCTCTAAGGCGGATCCCATATCCTAATATCCTAGGCCCTGATTCTTTTTCTTAATATTGGAACCCTATCCTTCTGTTAGGCTCCATACAAGGTGCTCCCCCATTAGATAAGAAATTTCTGAGCGAAGACCTTTTAACACAATGAAATTGCGTTTAATTTAAGGTCTAATATTTCAGCTTGGGAGTATGTTTATGGGTTCAATAGATTCTGACGCACACGTTATAGAATGTGAGGCAACTTTTGATTATATGGATCCGGAATTTGAGCATCTTCGACCGATGGTAGTAGTTCAGAAAACTGGCAGTGCAGAAATTGATTTAGAAGGGAGGGTGCAAACCGAATATTGGATTATAGATGGAAAGCTTCAGCCCAAGGAAGGCAATATAGGCTCAAATACGTCCAAGGAATCTCGAGAAATGATTAACGTACAGGCGCGTTTGGATCATATGGATCAGTTGGAGATTGATGTGCAAGTACTTTATCCCACTGTTTTTCTTAGAGCTTGGACTCAAAACCCCGAAATAGAGTTGGCATTATGTCGCTCCTATAATCGTTGGTTAGCCGATATTTGGTCTAAGGCACCTGATCGCCTTCGGTGGGTTGTAATGCCACCGCTTTTGCAGATGGATAAGGTTCGTGGCGAGCTGGAATTTGCAAAAAAAAACGGGGCCTGTGGGGTTTTCATGCGTGGCCTAGAATGTGAAAGACGGGTGACAACGCCATACTTTCATCCGTTGTTTGATATTGCAGCTGAGCTCGATTTGCCGATCTGTTTTCATTCCGGAAATAACAGTTTCAATGTACGTGATATTTACGCTAAGGAATGTGGTTTTGGTCGATCCAAGCTTCCAGTGGTGTCTGCTTTTCACAATTTATTAATGGATGATATCCCTGCAAAGTGGCCAACGGTTCGATGGGGTTTTGTTGAAGTCAGTGCGCAATGGATCCCGTATGCATTAAATGATATGGCAATTCGGTTTGGCAGACGTGGGCGAGAGTTCCCTGAAAACATTATGGCTGAAAATAATATTTATGTTGCTTGTCAAGTGACGGATGATCTTGAATGGGTTCTCAAATATTCTGGAGATGGGACATTGATAGTCGGCACAGATTATGGTCATGCAGATACCTCAGCAGAAATTGAAGCGCTAAGAAAACTAAAAAATGAGGGAAAAGTATCAGCAATTGCAGCCGATAAGATACTGAACTATAACGCGAAAGCATTTTATGGGCTCTAAATTATATTTTATCCATAAAATAGCGCGGTCTGCTTTTAGGTAGGGCTTACACCAGCGCCATGGGCATTCGGCAAATGAGCAATCCCATTCTTGATTTTAATACCGTTAAATGGATCATCCAACAGTCTCGAAAATTCTCCAAATTCACTGACATACCAAGCATCAGGTAGGGTGGCTGCAAGATGCATTGCATGGGCATTCAGCAATTGGGATCCCACATGAGCGCCAAACCGAAATTTAACATTCCCAGCCCTACAAATCTGCGCAGCCGTGAGAGTGTTCCATAGGCCTCCTAGCTTAGGAACCTTTAAACTTACAGCATCAACGATGCGGTGTTTAACTAGGTGGAATACATCTTTTATTGAGGCAGCGCTTTCATCTGCTTCTACTGTAACTGAAGATGTTTCCGTAACCAATTTAAGTCCATCATAGTCATCACTGGCCACAGGTTGTTCGATCAAATCGATTCCAAACTTTGACATTCCATTCACTGCTCTAATAGCATCCTTTGGGGTGTAGGCTTGGTTTGCATCTACCGTTAAATTAGCTGTGTCTCCGAGTTTTTTTCTTATGGCGGCAACCCGCTCGATATCTAGGGATACATCTCCGTGAACTTTTATTTTGAAATAACGATATCCTTTATTAAAGAGCTTTTGAGCTTGTTCCGCCATTTCCTCAGGTTCTTTGATAGCTAAAATTCGAAGCACCGGAAACTCTGTCCTGACTGTGCCACCGAATAGTCGATGTAAAGGTATTTTCATTGATTTTGCAGTAAGATCAAATAGAGCATTATCAATCGCAGACTTGGCCTGATTGTTGCCCTGAATCATTCGTTCCATCATTATTCGGATCGAAGACATTTGAGTAGTATCATGCTCTTTTATAAATGGGATGAGTCTTAGAAGTGTTCCATTTAGGCTTTCCAGATTGGATCCCATGTGGGGAGTGGCGGATGCATAACCATAGCCGATTAAACCTTCTTCTGTTTTTATTGAAACGATAACCCCTTCGGTAGTCGGTTTAGCTCCAAGTGCGAATCTCCATTCTGGATCCTCTTTGCGTAGGATACAGTCTTCCAGATTAATCTCAGAAATGTTCATGGGGTGCTACTTTAATCAGGTATTTATAGAATTTTTGGTTCAAGGTTTTATGAATAGACTTGATACCTCCTTCAAGCTTTACCAATTAAACCCAGTGTTGTTTTAAAACAGGACGGCAAAACCGATAGTTATATTGATTCTTGTAGCCATTATTTTACTCCCCTCACTTTATGAGATATCTTACCTTTGTGACGCAAAACTTATCATTGCGGGTGCGACCTCGACAAGCGGTATGGTATAATTTTAATTAGATAAATGACTTTAGTATGCCAACCTCCTGACGCCGATTGGCGTCCCCTGAAAGTTCCCCCCCCAGCGGGTTGTACGGACTGTCATGTCCATATTATGGGTCCATTCGATAAATTTAGACTTTCCAAGCAGCGTGGTTATACACCAGAGGAATGTCCGATAGAGACCTTTCAGGGGTTGATGAAAACAATTGGAATTGAGCGAGCAGTTGTAGTGCAAGGTAGTGCGCATGGTAATGATAATCGAGTGACCGTCGATGCCGTTAAAAAACTTGGAAAGAGTGGTAGAGGAGTTGTTCTTGTATCTCCGGATATCCCCGACAATGAACTTATTCAATTCAAAGAAGACGGTATCAGTGGCCTGCGCCTCTCATCCACTTCAAAGGCAGGCTATGGTATAGAGAATCTGCCTTTGATGGCTGAACGCGCTCGTGAGTTGGATTGGATGGTCCTTCTGCATTTTAGTAACATTTTTGAAATAATCGACTTAACAGCGAGCCTTGAAGCAATTCCGGGTGACTTTATTATAGATCATCAGGGCCGTCCAAAGGCGGTGGAGACTACATCCTCGAGGGGGTTTCAGACGCTGTTAAACCTAGTCAAAAATACCGAAAATTGTTGGGTTAAACTCAGTAGTTGGTATCGACAGTCCAATTCTGGTCCTCCATATGAAGACATGAGGCCTTTCATCGAGGCATTAATGGAAACGAGGCCGGATAGATTGATTTGGGGAAGTAATTGGCCGCACCCTAATTTTAGCGGTCCGATGCCGAATGATTCAGACCTTCTTCAGCAAATTATTGATTGGGCAGGGTCAGCTGATTTAACACAAAAAATTTTAGTAGATAATCCAGCTCGGTTATATAGATTTCAGGAAAACTTTCCTTGAATAGGGATAAACAAAACGTACTGGTTCTTGCTACCTGTCAGGTTCTTTTTGGAACTGGCCGCTCTCTTCTTATAGCCACGGCACCTCTAATTTCTTATAGTATTGCGGCTCATAAAGGACTAGCCACTTTACCAACTTCATTGGTGATTGTTGGAACGGCTGTCATGACAATTCCAGCATCGCTTCTTATGCGACGTGTCGGACGCCAGATTGGTTTCATTGTGGGTTCTATGATAGGGGTAATCAGTGGTTTGCTCTGCGCATTTTCTGTATTTCATTCAAATTTTTGGTTGTTTGCTTTTGGGACGTTTTTATTTGGCTTATTTGCAGGGTTTGCGCAGCTTTATCGTTTCGCTGCAGCAGATGTTGCAAGTGAAGATTTTAAAAGTAAGGCTATTTCCCTAGTATTAGCCGGAGGAGTGGTGTCTGGTTTTCTAGGGCCGGAATCAGCTAAATTTGGCCAAAATTTAATTACCTCTATCCCCTTTGTAGGAGCTTATCTAATCCTCACTGGTGTCACGGTGTTTGCAATATTTGTACTTTTTTTTCTAGATATTCCAATGTTGACGTCAGAAGAACGAGCGGGTCCACGGCGTCCGATGCTCGAGATTATGCGACAGCCAGTTTTTATTGTCGCCGCGACAGCTGCGATGATATCTCAAGGTGTAATGAATTTTTTAATGACGGCGACGCCAATTGCTATGTGTAACGCGCAACATCAATTTGCGGATACGGCCCTTGTTATAGAATGGCATATCTTTGGAATGTTTGCGCCCGGTTTTTTTACAGGTCACCTCATAAGTAAATTTGGGGAAGTTAAAATTATTATCATTGGGCTGGGGTTGCAATTCGTTTGCGTGAGTGTTGCCTTGTTAGGGGCGGAGGTGGTTCATTTTTGGTTATCAATGTTATTATTAGGAGTCGGTTGGAATTTTGCTTTTACTGCGGCTACTTCTCTCATGACGTCTGCCTATACCGTTTCTGAAAGAGCTAAAACCCAGGGAGCAATGAATTTTCTTATTTACGGCTTCGTCTCTATTCTTTCCTTGGCGTCTGGAGCTTTAGTTCATTTTTTTGGATGGGACATCGTCAATTTGGGGGCGTTGCCTTTCTTAGTGGTTGCTGTTTGCGGGACTCTTTGGTATGCGGCTAGTCAAAATCGTCCTCCAGCCATCTCGACGTAGCGTCGCTTACAGGATAAAACGTTTCTGAAACTTATTCTCATTTTGGAGGTGTTATGATTGACTTTCTTTTTCCGACAGAAGGCATGGGCTCACAAACACTGAGGACAGTTGCGGAAGCCGCTTATGGTGGTGGAGACGTATTTGAGATTTCGCGTGTCTGTCGTGGGATTGAAGTTGGCGATAAGGATGGCTTTGAGCGCGCATGGATTGAAAAGGCGGAAGAAACAGAGGAACGCGCAAAAAAAGCAGAAGCGGCCGGTCATTTTCGCACGGCGATGAATTATTATTATGCGGCTAATCAGTACTGGCGTATGTCTGACGTGTTGCTGACCATTGAACGGAATGATGATAAACGCCAACGATTTTTGAAGTCGCAGCAGTGCTTTCAGGCGGGAGCTAAGTTTAATGATCCTAAAATTGAAGTCATTAAGGTGCCATGCGGTGATGAGGTTTATGAAGGTTATTTTTGCCACCCCCGCAATCCCAAGACAGAAAAATGGCCAGCTGTTTTATTTTTAGGTGGTGCTGATGCGTTCGCAGAAGAAATTTACTTCGGTGGCAGTGAGCTATGCGAACGAGGTTATGCCATGTTGCTAGTAGACACTCCGGGTCGTGGGTCGTCCATGTATGTAAAAAATATTCCGACCCGTTCAGACTATGAGGTCCCTGGTAAAGCTTGTTTTGACTATCTCTTTTCTCGCCCTGAAGTTGATCCGGATCGTGTAGCTCTTATGGGCATATCAATGGCTGGGTATTATGCACCGAGAGTTGCAGCTTTTGAAGATCGTATTAAAGCGTTAATAGCCTGGTGTGGTTGTTACTCCATCCTTGATGACCTTTACTTGCATTACGAGCATCTGCAGCCGACATGTCAAAGATTGCTAGGTGGCGTAACGGATGAAGAGGCCAAAGAGTTACTAAAAGATTTTACCATGGAGGGTATTGCACAAAATATTAAAGTGCCAACAATTATGACGCATGGATCTATGGATAAATTGATGGATGTTGAAGGGGCAAGAAAGCTTTTTAACGAAATTGGTGCTGAAGATAAAACGCTCCACATATTTGATGATCCAAAAGTTGGTGGCACAGTTCATTGTGCACATGACTGTTGGGCTCATCAAATGCCGATGTTAATGGATTGGCTTGAGGACCACGTTTAAAAGTGGATAGCCGTTAATCTGAATGGGAAATCAGTTAATGCATGGTTTGGTTGAGTTAAGTCGAGATATTGTTATCGCTAATAGAATTCTCGCAAACCAAGGGGTGGTGGATGGTTTTGGCCACGTCAGCGCTCGTCATCCGGACAATCCCGAGAGGTTTCTTCTTTCGCGATCACGTAGTCCTGAATTGGTTTCCATAGATGATATCAGAGAGTTCAACCTAGAGGGGGAAATGATAGATCCGGATGGATCATCACCGTACTTGGAAAGATTTATACATGCTGCAGTCTATGAACTGCATCCAGAAATTAACGGGTGTGTACATAGTCATGCAGAGGACTTATTGCCCTTTGGCATTACCGATATACCGCTCAAACCTGTTTTCCATAATGCTTCACGTATTGGCAAAACAGTTCCGGTTTGGGATATAAGCGATACATTTGGTGAGACTGATATGTTAGTTGTAAATATGGCTCACGGGCGAGATTTAGCGAGAGCTTTAGGTGATAGCCGTCTTGTTCTTATGCGCGGACACGGATTGACTGTCGCGACAGAATCTCTCTACACCGCAGTTACTACGGCAATTTATGCGGTGATCAATGCTCGGGTGCAAACAAAAGCTATGAAAATGGGGGAAGTAAAATTTTTATCAGAAGGAGAGGTTGATGCTGCCATTGCGAAGGCAAAAGCCTCTACTGTAGGGCATAAGAGAATTTGGGAATATTTTAGCCGTCGGGCTGGCTGTGAGGAATTGTAAAAGTAACTAATAAAAGGTGCTAGATAAGGCACAAAATTGTAGAGAAGGTATATAGCATACAGCAATGCGTTTATTACTTGGGTATTCGAGTGTTCTGTTTTTAGTTTTGTTGTGCTCACCGAGTTGGTCAAAAAAGTTTGAGGTCAAAGGAGTCATAACGGTAAGTGATGGGCGTGGGGAAAATGCTTCCCCAATGGATGTTTATTTTTATAGACCTAGGTCGTTTCAAGCTAATGGTAGAGTTTTGATTGTAATCCATGGGCAAAGCAGGAATGCAGATCGCTATAGGGACTATTTTATAAATTCAGCGGAGCGATATGGTGTTCTCGTCTTGGCGCCCGAGTTTTCGCGAGAGATATATAGGGGTTCTAGGCAATTTAACCTTGGTAATATGAAAAATAGAGCTGGCCAATTTTTACCTTTAGACGCCAGATCCTATCTCGTCATTGATAGGGTTTTTGAACAAGCAAAGTCACAACTCGGTTTTATGCAAAAAGGTTACTCGCTGTTTGGGCATTCTGCTGGATCCCAATTTGTTCATCGCATGATTCTTTTTTGTCCATCAAAAAAATTGATCGCAGCGGTGGCAGCTAATGCGGGCTGGTATACTGTACCCGATATCAAAGTCGAATTTCCTTATGGGATGGGTAATACAATTGAGGCGGACAAACTTCTTTCGTGGTCTTTCAAACAAAAATTGATTATTTTGTTGGGTCAGGATGATGATAATGAAAATCATAGAAGTTTAAGGACTACTCAAAAGGCAAAGGCTCAAGGTCCACATAGATTGGCCAGAGGGCTTTATTTTTATCGTACAGCAAAAGAAATGGCCCAAAGGTTGGGAACACCATTTTTTTGGAAAATTTCTGTGGTTCCAGGCGTAGGACATAGTGGATGGCGCATGGCTGATCCGGCTGCAGATTTATTATTTGGTGGTTCGGATTAATATAAGCATACCAGTTGTTCGCTGGATGTCGCGGCGATATGGTAACACTCATTTTTTATTCAGAATCTGTGGAGAAACCCAGAGATATGCCTACTCTTGTCATACAAAATGATCATATCATTCGAGCCCTGAGCGTTATACTAGACCCAGATTGCGACGCTGAAAGAATTACTGCATTTGCCGATTATTATTCAGTAGATATGCCAGAATTCCCAGAATGGTGTGAAAAAATTCGAAAAAAATATCCTGCTGTTTCCCCATCGCGTGTAATTTTAACCAATAGCCAAGAAGAGTTTCAACAGGCCTTGCAGGATGCAGATGCGGTTGTTGTAGAAGATTTTATAGTTGGGGTGAAAGAACTATCCTTGGCTCCTAAACTTAAATTTATTCAAAATTTTCGCACTGATATGCGGAATATTGATGAGGCTGCATGTTCTGCAAAAAATATCCCAGCATTACCGTTTCATCGTACCGTCAATGTTGCAGTCGGTGAGCATGCTTTTTCACTAATGATGGCTTTGGCAAAAAAAACGGTAGAGACCAATAAACTTTTAACAATTGAGTCGCTTAAGGCGGCAGGCTGGCCGGCTAGAGAATATGATCGTCGTCATACAGCTAATTCTAACTGGGCGCGTATTTCAGGTGTGAAAAACATGTTTGGCTCAACTTTGGGAATTGTAGGGCTAGGGTCGGTTGGAAGATACGTAGCAAACTGGGCTAATGCATTTGATATGGAAGTTATTTACACGCAGCGAAATCAATTGGCATCGGATCTTGAAACTCAATTTAAGGCTCGATTTGTTACGCTTGATGAGTTATTTCAGACATCTGATTTTGTCAGTATTCATGTACCTTTGAATGACAGCACTAAAGGTCTTATTGGCTCGCAGCAGTTAGAAAGTGCAAAACCGGGTATTATTATCGTAAATATTGCCCGTGCGGATATTATACAGAAAGAAGCATTACTTGCCGCCCTCGAGACAGGCAGGGTCGGCGGATTAGGCATGGATGTTCATTACAAGGAACCGGGGGAAACGGATGATCCGTTTCTGCCCTACAAAAAAGTAGTCATGAGCCCCCATATCGCAATTGGCTCGCGTATTAATGGGGCGGTAGATATGGAATCAATGATTAAGAACATTTCGGAGGGCATAGATCTAAAATGACATATGATTTTGCAAATTCCGCAGATCGCCGAACGGTGCCAATCATTCCGATAGAAACCGGTGTATTCAATGCCTGGCTCAAGAAGCAGGACACTGCCATGCGTCTTTGGGTAAAAAGCACAGGCTTTAAAGCCAAGCCCGGTTCAATGAGCCTTGTAGGTAGAAATGACGGATCATTGGCAAAAATACTATTGGGGTTGGAAAGTCATCAAGCTTTGTGGAGCTATGCTTCCTTACCCTTGAAACTTCCTGCGGGCAAATATCGAATTGATGCTCGAATGGACCGGGCTGGTGCAACTGCCGCTGCACTAGGTTGGGGACTTGGGTGTTATAAGTTTACAAAGTATAAAAGTAAGACCAGACCAATCAAAATGCCAACTCTCGTTTGGCCAAAAGACTGTGATAGAAAAATGGTCATTCGAACAGCGGATGCGACCGCCTTGGTGCGCGATCTAATTAACATTCCTCCAGAAGATATGGGACCGCCGGAACTGTCATCCGCGGCGCGCAAACTCGCTAAGAGACATGGTGCCAAAATTAGCATCTTGATTGGCAATAATCTTTTGAAAAAAAACTATCCAACTATACATATGGTAGGCCGGGCGGCCGAGAAAGCTCCTCGTCTAATTGATATGACTTGGGGCAGACCGAGCGCACCTAAGGTAACACTAGTAGGCAAGGGTGTGTGTTTTGATACGGGGGGCTTGGATCTTAAAAGTGCTGCCGGCATGTTACGTATGAAAAAAGATATGGGAGGTGCAGCGCATGTTCTGGGGCTTGCCCATATGATTATGGATGCAAATCTTAATGTTCGCTTGCGTGTATTGATAGGCGCTGTTGAAAACTCTGTTTCTGGTAATGCTTATCGACCTTCCGATGTTATTCGGACACGCAAAGGGATTACAGTGGAGGTTGGAAATACTGACGCAGAGGGTAGACTGGTAATGTGTGATGCGATCGCAGAGGCAGACCGAGAAAATCCAGCTCTGATTGCCGATTTTTCTACACTTACAGGTGCAGCCCGAGTAGCCGTGGGCACT
>DEBE01000067.1:0-2428 GCA_002348425.1 Alphaproteobacteria bacterium UBA2964
GACCCCTTCCGTATTAAGTCCTCGCCCAGCATGATTAACCAAAAACCCGGGTGTATCTTTAGCGCGAACAGGTTCATGTCCCACACGCCTAGAAATTCTGACCAATATTTCACAGGTTTCTTCATTTGTTTCCAATCCGTTCACAACTTCCACTATTTTCATTAGAGGTACCGGATTAAAAAAATGAAATCCTGCAAACCGTCCTGGATATTTCATTACTGCTGCAATGGCAGTTACGGAAAGGGACGAAGTGTTTGTGGCTAACACACATTCCTTTGTCACACACTCTTCTAATGACAGAAAAACCTGACGTTTAACATCGAGATCTTCAATTACAGCTTCAATTACTAAATCTGCGACTGCTAAGTCCGATAGCTTACCAGCAACCGCAAGCCTCTCAACTGCTCCTTTTGCCTCCTCTTCGCTCATTAGACCTTTTTCACAGGCCCGGAAGATCATCCTGTCCGCGAAATCCCTTCCTGCCGCCGCTGCTTCATCGTTCGTGTCAAAGAGTAGAACATTGATGCCCCCCGTCACCATTATCTGTGCGATACCCCTTCCCATGGCGCCAGCGCCTATAATACCAACAACATAGTCTGAGCTATTCGGTTTTTTAGGCATTAAATTTTTCCCCAATCATTCCCTAAAGATAATTTACTTAATCGGCGGCGCATTAAAACCGCATCCAAAACAATATCATCAAATATTTCTTGAACACTGGCAATTTTATTAGCAAAAGCACAACTTTGGCCCATGGACAGAGTGCCTTGCTCAAAGTTGCCAGACTCATAGGCCGCCTTTTGGTTGGACCCCTCTACCAGCAATCTATATTTTTCGAAATCTTTAATACCCTGTTTCTCAAGTTCATTGACAGTTTTAGCAGTAGCATTATCAAGAACACGCGAATTGTCATTAAAAATAGACATAACGATTCTTGTATCACTCTCAACGGTTTCCACTACCCGCTGTTTATATTTATTATCCGCCCAAATTTCTTCGGCTACGGTCATGCGCGAACCCAACAAAATTCCATCGGCACCGAGAACCAAAGCAGCGAGCAGCTGACGGCCAGTACCGAGACCGCCCGCTAATACAACAGGGATCTCCAAATCTTGTGGAACTATGGCCCCCTGAACAATACCGCCAATCATATTCATCCCCGGGTGCCCACCCGCTTCTGCACCAAGAATAGTGATGGCGTCTACTCCGGCAGCAGCAGCACTTCTAGCGTGACGCAAGGTAGTGCATTTATGTATTACTTTCATTCCAGCATCTTTAATTCGAGGCAAAAAAGCCTTTGGGCTAAAACCAGCCGTCTCTACAAATTCTACCTTTTCTTCAATCGCAATATCTAAAAAGATACCTAGCTCTTCATTTGCCTCAGGACGTGCCGATACGTAAATATTTACTCCAAAAGGTTTTCCGCCGGTTATTTCGCGACATTTCCGAAGCTCTTTACGATAGGCATCTTTTGTTGGAAAACTCCGCGGGGTTATAAACCCCATGCCTCCAGCATTAACCACCGCGCCAACAAATTTTGCATCAGCCAACCACATTAACCCACCGCATAGAATTGGATGTGTAATATCGAACAGTTCCGTAATTGGGGTCTTAAAAACTGGTGATACCATTATCAAATTTTATTCCGCGGGAATGAATTTAGTACCATACCTAATGATACCCTCTTGATCATATAGACGGCGTACAACGCCTCTTATTTTCATTCCAATTTTAAGGTTATCGGGATCCATTTCAGAGAGACGCACCATAACTTTAGGCCCCTCCCTAAGTTCAACAACGCCACACAGTATATCACCGGTCATGGTTTGTTCATCATCGAATTCGGAAGGTGCTCCATTCCCAGCAACGAGACTATAGGTATAAAGCACGCCTTCCCCGGAAAGTGGTGTGTTAATAAACTCACCACCGCCGCAATTTATACAAACGGATCTTTTTGGGTATGCAAGCAGACCACAGTTGCTGCATTTTCCAGCAACCAACCTAAGTCTATCATCAATGCTACTGCTAAAAATTGGGAGAGATATATATGAAGTCATGAGCCCCTCCTGACTTTACTTGATAGCACCCTACGATGTTTTAAATAGGTGAGGTAATCTACAAGCTCTCCTCCAACAATCAGATCAGCCACTTTAGAACCTTTTCTTCGCCTTTTGCTTAATTGGGACCCAGCACCAAACCAAGCAGCCGTAGCACCAGCGCCAATCCCCGCACATAGGATTTTCTCTCCTACTCGAGCTTTATCTAAAGAAGCAGCTAGAGCAAGTGGCGCTGAGGCGGCACCCGCATCACCGATCATACACCACAACGCATCTATTTCTGCTTTTGGAAATCCTAAAATTTTTCCAGCCCTTCTTCCTAGACTAGTTTCAATACCCAGAGCTAGGCGTCGGACCTTATCAACTTTTTT
>DEBE01000067.1:2812-3002 GCA_002348425.1 Alphaproteobacteria bacterium UBA2964
CGCAGTTCCAAATCAGTTAAAGTTTCCTCACCATGCCGCCTAAACCGTGAGCCAAAGGTCTCCCGAGTCAGACTTATGGAATCCTTGTATACGGCCACCATACCTTGCGAACCAACTATGAATGCGGCAGCGGCAGCGCCAAGAGAGTGCTCAAAACCTGAGTCCACTTTTCCCACAGGCGCGTCAGCGG
>DEBE01000251.1 GCA_002348425.1 Alphaproteobacteria bacterium UBA2964
TAGTGACCTGGATTCATCACGTTTGGTAGAAAAACCAGCAGGTCGGCAGGAGGTTGAAACCCGAGCAGTGCCTACGACAAGACTTGAGGAAATAATTGATAGACTCAAGCACACCCTAGATGAAGGAGCCCGAGCATTCTGGGTTTGTCCTCTAGTTGAGGAATCAGAACTAATGGATCTTGAAGCGGCAACGGACAGATATAAGTTTCTGGATAGTCGCTTTAAGGGGCGCGTGGGCCTTTTACATGGAAAAATGAAGCCGTCTGAAAAAGAAAAGGTAATGAAATCCTTTATGGAGGGTGAGTTAAATATCCTGGTCGCCACGACTGTTATAGAAGTAGGAGTGGATATACCTGATGCAAATATAATGATTGTTGAACACGCTGAACGCTTTGGTTTAGCTCAGTTACATCAACTCAGGGGTCGCGTAGGTCGTGGTATAAAATCCTCTGCTTGTATTTTGATGTATTCGAACCCTCTATCAGAAAACGCCCGTGCGAGAATAAAAATATTAAGGGAAACTGATGATGGTTTTAGGATAGCAGAAGAAGATCTGAAGTTGAGAGGCGCCGGAGAATTACTAGGAACGCGTCAAAGTGGCCTCCCTGTATTTCGAATGGCAGATATAGTTAGCCACCAGGACCTTATGGTGGCGGCAAAAGATGACGCAAAATTAATTATCGAACGTGATCCTTATTTAAACAGTAAACGAGGCGAGGCACTTCGCATACTCCTCTATCTTTTCCAAAAGGATAACGTCGTTCAAACACTTAGATCGGGATAAAAATCTTTATTCAATTGGAATCGTTCTGTTATCCCCATTAGACGCATTCACCTTAACACCCCTTTCGTTCTGTGGCCTTCGGTCAGGGGGTGTCACTATTCCACCAGAAATCACCATTTTTATTCCCTCCTCTACCGTCATAGATAAAACAACGAGCTCCCGACGAGGCAGAAAAAGGAGGTAGCCGGAGGTTGGATTCGGTGTTGTTGGCAGGAAGACATTCACAATGTCGTCCTTTGTAGAGTTCTGGATTTCACCTTGAGTTGTTCCTGTAATAAATCCAAGGGCCCACGAACCACGCCTAGGATATTCAAAGAGTACCACTTCGCGGAAAGCGTTTGACTGGTGAGATAGAACAGTTTCAAAAATTTGTTTTAAAGCACCATAGACACTCCGTATAACGGGCATCCTGGCAAGAAGTTTTTCGCTGGTTCGTATCCAGTATCGACCTAAGATACCAGCGGTCAGCGCCCCGATAAGGGTCATTAAAAGGCAGGCCATTAAGAGGCCAAGACCCGGGATACCAAATGGTAAATATGTCTCGGGGTTATAGGCTGGAGGCAGCAGCGGGGTCATTTTGTTGTCGACCCAGTTTATAAATAACCAAGCAAGATAAAACGTAATTCCTATCGGAGCAGTAATTAGAACTCCGGCCAAAAAATAACCACGTAGATGCCGAATTAATCCTATCTTTGGTTTTTTTATTTTTAATGGTTCATTGTTAGACATTTTTTATTCCAATACTAATGCCGGATTAGCTGGCCTTTAGAGATAGGCGGCTTTATTTTACGACACTATTGAGATGTTTACATTTAATTTAAAATCCGCGCTATCAGTTAATATCTAAAGTTTCAATAAATAAAAAAAAGAGGTAAAAATGAAATATCAAAATATTTATTTTGAAGATTTTAAAATCGGTCGTGTATTTAAAACTGATAGTATTAAAATAACTCAAGAAGATATTATTAATTTTGGTAACGATTTTGCTCCTTTACCCTATCATACAGACCCGGAAGAAGCTAAAAACTATATGTTTGGTGAGTTGGTAGCTGCCGGTTTTCATACGTGCTCTATCAGTTTTGGTTTGTTTATAAGAGCCGGCATCTTTGATGACTGCGCCATGGGGTCACCGGGTTTTAATAAATTACGCTGGAAGAAGCCGGTCAAACCTAAAGATGTTTTAAAAGTTTCAGCGACGGTAACCGCATCATCTCCGGCAAGAGATGAAAAGGACCGAAATTTGGTATCTCTGTTATTTGTGACGAGTAACCAAAAAGGTGAAACAGTTTTGGAAATGGAAACTAGGCATTTTGTGCAGTCTCGTCCTAAAACATTGAGCAGTTAAGGTGTTTTTAACTCATTAACTCGCGTCGAAGAACCTTTCCAACCGGACTCTTGGGTAATTCATTTATAAATTCAATCGACTGGGGTATTTTATAAGGGGCAATTTTATCTTTTAGTGATTTTTTAATGAAATTTGCAAATTCCTGGTCACCCATTTTTTCGTCCTTTAATACCACTACTGCACGAATTTTATTGCCAATTTCTTTATCACTTAAAGGCAAGACACAAGCCTCAATAATACCAGGAATTTTACGAAGGGCATTTTCTATTTCAATTGGGGAAATAAATATTCCCCGACTTTTAAAGCAGTCGTCACTCCTTCCAGCAATCCATATAAAGCCGTCACCGTCTTTATATGCTAAATCTCCCGTATGATACCATCCATCATGAACCACTTCTTTTGTTTTTTTCTTATCTTTATGGTAGCCTAAAAAGAAACCCGGGTTATCTGAAGATATCAATAAATTTCCGATTTCTTCGGGTCCTAACTCCTGGTAATCATCATCCATAACTTTAACAACAGTACCAGGAAGGGGCCTTCCTACGGAGCCCGGTTTGATAGGCCAGTGGGGCGACTGACCAAACACTAACTGCATTTCGGAGACACCGTAATGTTCCCATATGGGACAACAAAACCTATCAACCCATTCAGTATAGGTAGCCTCCTCCAAGGCTTCTCCAGTTGCATTGCAGCCTCTTAACGATCCTAATTTATAGTTCTTTTCAATTTCTGGTATTGCCAAAATACGACGATAAACTGTTGCTACTGAATACAGAACAGAAACACCCAGATCTTCAATGGTTTTTAAAATTCTCTCTGGCCGCATGCGCCCTTCGAGGATAGCGCCAGTGATACCATTTCTAAGGGGATAAAGTACGTTATGGCCCAAAGCACTAATAAAGCTCCATTCACCTGTGGCCATTACCACATCATTTTCCAATGGGGGTACACGTAATTTATTTGTATCACCCTGGGCTACTATCCATCTATGGGCATGGACTATTCCTTTGGGATTACCGGTAGTACCCGAGGTGTATACAATGAAGGCTTTTTCGTCGGATTTGGTATTGGCCGTTGCATTTGTAACACCATCCCCTACCCTTAATAATTCTTCAAATGAGTGCTCATTTTCGGCTATTCCTCGGGCTATAATGACCCCTGATCGAAATTCATCTCGTAGCAAACGAATTGGACTACTTATATTCTCGAATGTTATCGCTGCTATGGCATCGCTATGTTTTCTTACATACGAAACTTCATCTGCTCCCAACAGAGAATTCTGAAGGACCGGAACGGCTCCTATTCTTACCAAAGCAAGAAACGTGATTATAAACTCTAATGAATTGGGTAGGCGAACTAGAACATGGTCAAAGGGTCTTATACCGATTGATTCTAAACCCTGAGCGAAGGAATTCACCTTTCGGTATAGTTCATTATACGAAATGGAATTCTTTGCATATTTAAATGCAGTTTTTTCTCCAATGCCTCTTTCTATATTTTTGTCGAGGACTTCCCTTGTAATGTTTAAATTATCAGGGATTTTTCGATATTCGGGCCAGGTATTAATATTCCCCTTTTCCATCATTCTTTCGTTTGCTTTGGAAATGGCCAGTTATTGTAATACGGACCTTTGAAATTAGCCTCCCTCTTTTCAAGAAAAGCTTTTATACCTTCCTGGCAATCCTTGGTACGAGTAATTTCCTTTATTGCACTCAATTCCCGTTCCCAGCCCTCGTCGGTTCTATTTTGATTCCAATAATATTTAACTAGTTCTTTAGCTTTTCTAACAGAATGAAACGGATTGTTGGAAATTTTAACCGCAAGTTTCATGGCTGAAGGTATTAGGTCTTCGTGTTTGAAAACTCGGTCCACTAGTCCAATTTCACAGGCTTCTTCTGCTTCAATAATGTCTCCGGTCATAATCATTTCCATTGCTCGCCCTATTCCAACAAGCTTTGGAAGGTTTCGAGCACCCCCAGACTCAGGTAAAAAGCCAGCCGGGACTGCTACTTCGCCAAGTTTTGCTTTCTCGGAGGCATATCGGATGTCACACAATGTACAAATTTCCAATCCGATGCCCACCGCCGGTCCATTAATAGCGGCGATCACCACGGGTTTTAGATCTTCAAATTTCTTAAACGCTCTCTGTAAAACTTCGTGTCGTAAATCGTTAAAAAAGTAACTAGCGAGTTCTTTATAGGCCCCGAAATCCCCAAAATCGAAATCCTTATCGCCGGCGCCTAATGGTCCAGCTTCTGTCTTTAGATCTCCACCCGCCGAAAAGCCTCGGCCTTCACCAGTTAAAATTATTGCCTTGATATGGTTATTGGAAGAAATTTCATCGCAGAGGATATCCAGTTCTACCCGCATACGAACATCTATGGCATTCAATGCAGCTGGACGATTAAGCGTAATTAAACCTATCGACTTTTCTCCTTCACGTTCAGGATTTTCAAGTACTTCCCAACGTATAACCTTATATTCCATCTTCCCTCTCCTTCATTTAGGTGCCCACCTTCAGGGAAGACACTAACCCCCTAAGGCAGGCTATAACGCTGAGCGCCGTAATTTTTCCCGTCCCCGGCTTTTCCTCTGATTGAACATTTTCGATACTCATCTCGAAACTTGCACTATCGGCAGTCACATGGATGGAATGTGTATTTCTATCAAGACTAGGATCAGCCCAAATTTCGAGCTTAGTTCTGTCGGGACCAATCCCCGCTAGACCTAAGGCAGCAGCTACATTGACGTTTGCCGGAAACCCTTCAGCACCCTCGGCGGCTGAGCCTCTAAAAACTAGTTTTGGTTCGTTTAATCCTTCAACAGAAATATCATTTTTTTTCAGATGAGGCGCACCAATCAGTGCATTTGGGGGTTTTTTTGTAATCATGACAACTTCGAAAATTTCACCCTCAGCTGCTGCTCGAACCGCATCAAGTCCTAGAAGTGCACCCGTCGCTAATATAATTCTTCCGTTGCCTGCTTCCGCTAAATTTACCGTTTCAGGATTGGCAATTATACCCGCAGCACTAACAGTCACTAAAATCTTATTTTCTTTTAGGGTAGGCACTGCAATTGAATTAAACCCTTCCTTTGGTACACATTCGACTACGATGTCAGAATTTTTGGCTAGTTCCTCAGGTGATAAAACCGGAACAGGTGTCTTTAAGGATGACATTCGGCTATAACCGCGCTCGACATCCCGAACACAAATGCCTACAAATTCAAGGTTTTCAATGCCTCGATCGAGTGCTTCACCAATAACTTTACCTATCGCTCCATAGCCCGCAATTCCGACTTTCAATACAAGTTCCTTTCGTGAATTAAAAACACCTAGTTGACCACCCCTGAGACTTGCCGCACCCTACTTCACAAGTCAACTCTATAGAAAGCAGAGTATCATAGCCGTGACCATAATTTTTTCGTGCGCAGATATCCCCTCCGAACAATGGGTTCAGGCAATTAAAAAGGAATTGCCGGATATCAAAATATACGTCTGGCCAGAAACCGGTAATACCAATGAGGTTGAATTTCTTATACTCTGGGGAAAGTGGCCCGGTAAATTTGAAAATTTTCCTAACCTTAAGGCCATTTTGTCACTTGGTGCGGGTGTGGATCACATTTTATCCCTACCTCATCTGCCAGACAATCTTCCTATAGTACGTTTGGCAGACCCCGCATTAAGAACGGGAATGATCGAATATGTACTGTACAATGTAATCAGGTTTCATCGGCAATTTTACGAATATGAAAATCAACAACGAAACTGTGAGTGGATAGAGTTACCGCAGGTTAACCCTAATAACCGAAATGTCGGTATCCTCGGTCTAGGCTCCCTTGGCTCGGCATGTGCTGAACACCTCGTCAAACTCGGCTTTAACGTCTTAGGCTGGAGCCGGAGTGAGAAAGATATCAATGGGGTTTACTGTCTGTCTGGAAACAAAAGTCTGCATTCGTTCCTTTCAAAATGTCACATAATAGTCTGCCTTTTACCGATGACACCGGAGACAATGGGCATACTCAATAAAGAAAATATGAAATTATTGCCTCAGGGAGCTTTTATTATCAATGCGGCCCGAGGAGCGCATCTAGTAGAAGAAGATTTGCTTGAATTGATTAATTCAAACCACATTGCAGGAGCAGCACTTGATGTATTCAAGGCAGAGCCCCTGAGTTTATCCAGTCCGCTTTGGTCAAATTCAAAAATTACAATTACTCCTCATGTTGCTGCAGTAGCAAACCAAGAAAGTGCCGCAAAAGTACTTTCAGAAACGATACGACAGATCAGCAAAGGAGCAACACCCTCGAAATTAGTGGACCGTAATACAGGTTATTGATGTTTTATTAGTGCTTCGGGCTGTGTTGCTATGATATAATCAAACAATTATTAATAATTTCGTTTGAAGAGAAAAAAATGTCGCTAGCAATGAGCGTCCGCCCAGGTGACCTGAAAGTTATCAGCCTGATTTCAACAGGGCATTGTCTCAGTCACATGTACCAACTGGCGCTTCCTAACCTATTTTTTCTAATTACAGTCAAGGAAGGGCTTAGTATAACATCGTTGGCCCTGCTCACCTCGGTATTCTTTGTAGTCTCAGCAATTGGACAAATAATTGCCGGTTTTCTGGTGGATAAATATGGCGCGCGACCAATATTATTTTTAGGATTTCTCCTGATTTCTTTTGCAACGGCTGCCTTTGCATTTGCTAATTCATACCAGCTTATGATTGTTTTATCTTTTCTTGCCGGCCTTGGTAATAGTGTTTTTCATCCAGCCGATTACAGCATACTTAATGGCAGTATTTCTGAAAAAAATGTAGGAAAGGCTTACGGCGTTCACGGATTTGGTGGCTTGATCGGATACGCAGTCACTCCCTACCTGATGTATGTCATGGGGACATTTTTTGGTTGGCGTGAAACCATGTTAATCATTGGAATTGTTGGGATTTGCACTGCTGCTTTGATGTGGACCCAAAGGAGAGATTTGCGGGATAGTGGACTGGATAAGGGTATTGGCGCCGGGTCGGTAAGAGAAGGCATTGGAATACTCTTTAAACCAGCTACCATTCTTTCTTTCCTCTTCTTTTGTTTTATGGCTATGGGTTCCGTTGGTCTCATGACATTGGGTCCGGATGCCTTAACCGCCCTCCTGGATCTTTCCAGGGATAAGGCAAGTTACACGATCTCGCTTCAACTCACCGGCTCACTATGTGGAATTTTAATTGGAGGAATTATAGCTGACAGAATTAAGCGGCATGATATCGCTACAGCATCAATTGTTACCTTAGCCGTCTTACTTGTCTGGTCAGTGCCTGGCTTTCAACCAACAAATATGCCAATTTTAATTTTGATATTCGTAGTATTTGGGTTTGCATATGGCATGGCGCAACCATCAAGGGATATGGTGGTCAGGTCAGTTGCTCCATCCGGAGCGGCTGGAAAAATATTCGGGTTTACCTATTCGGGTATGGACGTCGGCTCTTCTGTTGCTGTAGCAATATTTGGTTTTCTCCTTGGTGGAGGAGAACCAAAGTTAATATTTATTCTAGTTGGTGTTTTCATGATGATTGGGGTCGCCAGCGTCCTTCTCGCAAAGGTTTTGTCCGACAATAAACCGATCGCTGAATGAGTATTTTGGATATAGTTACACGCAAGGATATACGACTGATCAGTGTCATCAGCGTTGTTCACCTATTCAGCCATTTCTATCAACTGACGCTTGCCCCTGTGTTTCCACTTATAAAAGCGGAGATGGGTCTCAGTAACGTGGAGCTAGGATTATTAGTTACTGTTTTTTTTATTGCTTCAGCAGTATTCCAGACGCCCGCCGGTTTTCTCGTTGATCGATTTGGAGCCCGTCCAGTTTTAATTTTTGGTTTGGGACTTCTTTCGAGTGCGGTAGCCTGCTACTCGGTAGTCCCCAACTATGAGTTTTTTCTTGTTCTTACATTTTTAGCAGGAGCCGGTAATAGTGTTTTTCATCCTGCGGACTACAGCCTGATGAATAATTTAGTAAGTCCGAAACTGATGGGACGGGCTTTTAGTTTCCATACCAATGGAGGACACCTTGGATTTGCGCTGGGGCCAGCGGTAATGGCCATACTGGCTGCAAATCTCGGCTGGAGGGATGCTACAGGAATTGTTGGTCTAACAGGGCTTATCTTAACCTTTGCTATTATAATCGGTGGCAAAAATTTATTTGAAGGTAGTCAATCCAGGTTATCCCGTGACGGTATAAAAAATTCCAAGGAAATAAATATAGACCATCCATTATCAATTTCGGTCCTTTTAAGGCCTTCAATTATTGCTTTCTTTATTTTCTTTACTGTTCTGTCGATGGGTTTGATCGGGATGCAAAATTTTACGCCTATCGCGTTGGTTTCAGGCCGTGGCTTTGACCTTTTAAGTGCTAACGGTGCCTTAACCGGATTTCTTATTGGAGCGCCAATTGGTATTTTTATAGGCGGTTATATTGCTGATAAAATCAAAAAACAGGATTTCGTCGCTCTCATTTGCATAACTGTAGCTGGCGGATTGATCTTTATTATTCCCTTTTTGAACCTCAATGGAGTATTTCTTTTTTCTCAATTTTTGATTGCTGGATTATTTTTTGGTCTCGCCCTTCCAAACCGAGATATGGTTATTCGACGCTTTACGGCAAAAGAAGCTAGCGGGAGGGTTTTTGGTTTTGTTTATGGTGGACTAGATACCGGAGCCGCAATTACACCGGTGATCTATGGCGCGTTTGTAGATTGGGATAAACCGGACTGGGTATTTTTAAGTTCCGGGATCCTAATATTCATGGCTGCCCTTATAATATTTACTACTGCGCGACTAGTTCGACAGACGGAATAAAAGGTTAGGTTATGAATATTGTATTTTTTATTCTTGTCTTTATTGCTTTTTTGGTAACTGCCTGGCGTCAAATTCATTGGGTTTCACCAAAAGAGACTGTGTCCTCCCCCATGCAGGAACTCGGTCTTGGTATGATAGATGCCGCGGCGAGCTCCGTAACCCTCGCGCTTGGCCTTGTCGGTGTAATGGCCTTGTTTCTAGGTTTAATGAAAGTCGCTGAAGTTGGAGGATTACTGTCCATTATAGCGAAACTCGTGCGACCGTTGATGGTACGGGCATTCCCAGATGTACCACCACAACATCCAGCAATGGGCGCCATGATAATGAATATGTCTGCCAATGCTCTGGGTCTTGGCAATGCGGCAACGCCGTTCGGTATAAGGGCCATGCAGGAATTAGATAAGTTAAACCCCCACAAGGGTACGGCGACAGATGCAATGGTACTTTTCCTGGCTATAAATACGTCAAGCGTAACACTCCTTCCCACAGGGGTAATAGCATTAAGGGCAGCAACGGGCTCAACGGATCCCGCGGGCATCCTGCCTACAACCTTATTTGCCACTATTTTATCGACAACAGTAGCGTTTCTCGCCGTAAAATTTTATCGTCGATTTTCTAGTATTCCGGAAAAGGCTGGGGTTGAAGAAGATGAACAGGAAGAAATTAAAATAGCTCTAGAGGGTGACTTGAGCGCAGAAGGTTATCCTTGGTGGATTTCTGCTTTAACCCTCCTTTCGATTTTGGGCCTGATACCTCTAACTGTAATTTATGGAAAGGAAATTGCCCCCTGGATCATTCCGGGTTTGATGATTGGATTTCTTACCTTCGGACTTGTGCGAGGTGTAGCAATTTACGAATCATTTGTAGAGGGAGCTCGGGACGGTTTTACAGTGGCCGTAAGGATTATCCCATACTTGGTCGCCATTCTAGTAGCGGTTGGCATGTTGAGAGCTAGTGGTGCTTTGGATCTTTTCGTAGGCTGGGTTGGCCCCTTTACATCGAATTTGGGATTACCCGGTGAGGCATTACCGATGGCGCTCCTGAGACCGCTTTCTGGGTCAGGTGCATATGGTATACTAGCCTCGATCATTCAGGATCCTTCTATTGGGCCTGATAGTTATACTGGTTACTTGGTGAGTACTCTTCAGGGGTCCACAGAGACCACATTTTACGTCCTTGCGGTTTACTTTGGCGCCGTACAAATTAAACGCGTTAGACACGCTCTAGCCGCAGCCTTAACTGCCGATGTTGCAGGAATAATTGGTGCAATTATAGGGTGTTCCATTTTGTATGGGGCTTTTAATTAATTTGTTTTGGATCGCTCCGAATACTTCATTAACGCGCAAATGTTCTTGCACAAAACCCATTCTATTGAAAACATAGGATAAATAAAAATAATCGGGAGGATAATTTCATGGACGTTCGCGCCGCAGTTGCTGAAGCCGCCGGTGAACCATTAAAAGTTGAAACTGTTCAGCTTGATGGTCCAAAGGATGATGAAATTCTCGTTGAAATAAAATCGACAGGTATTTGTCATACGGATGCCTTTACATTGTCTGGTGAAGATCCAGAGGGATTATTTCCCGCAATATTGGGACATGAGGGAGCAGGCGTAGTTGTTGAAACAGGAAAAAATGTAACATCCATAGAAAAAGGCGACCACGTAATTCCACTTTACATTCCTGAATGTCGGCAATGTAAGTCCTGCTTATCAGGAAAGACCAACCTTTGTACTGCTATTAGAGATACACAGGGTCAAGGCGTAATGCCTGACGGTACGAGCCGGTTTTCTTTAGATGGAAAGCCACTCTTCCATTACATGGGAACTTCGACTTTTTCTAATTTTACTGTTATGCCTGAAATTGCCGCTGCAAAAATTCGGAAGGACGCCCCATTCGAGAAGGTTTGTTATATCGGATGCGGCGTAACCACAGGTATTGGGGCCGTCATTAATACCGCCAAAGTAGAGCCTGGTGCTAATGTTGTTGTTTTTGGTTT
>DEBE01000122.1:0-6156 GCA_002348425.1 Alphaproteobacteria bacterium UBA2964
TTCAAATATTGGTTCTAATGGGGACGTTGCTATTTTTTTCGGGCTTTCGGGAACTGGCAAAACTACATTGTCCTCAGACTCAACCCGTACAATGATTGGTGACGACGAGCACGGCTGGTCAGATAACGGGGTTTTCAATTTCGAAGGCGGTTGCTACGCAAAAACTATCAATTTATCGGCTGAAGCTGAACCAGAAATATACATGGCATCCCGCCGATTTGGGACCATTTTAGAAAATGTGGTACTTGACCCTGTCACTCGAATTCCAGATTTCGATGATGGATCGTTAGCCGAAAATGCCCGCTCTTCATACCCGATTGATTATATGGAGAATATAAGCGACTCGGGGATGGGAGGACATCCAGACAATATCGTAATGTTAACAGCAGATGCATTTGGTGTTTTGCCTCCAATTAGTAAAATGACACCCGAACAAGCTATGTATCATTTTTTATCAGGATATACTGCAAAGGTCGCAGGTACAGAGCGCGGCATGACATCAGGAGCTGAAGCAACCTTTTCAACTTGTTTTGGTGCGCCGTTTCTGCCCCGTCATCCAACAATCTATGCAAAAATTCTTGGAGAACGTATTGCCAAACATAAATCCAATTGCTGGCTAGTTAATACGGGTTGGAGTGGAGGTGCATATGGAGTTGGTAAACGTATGAAAATAGCGCATACCCGAGCCATGGTCAGGGCAGCCTTGGATGGAAAGCTGGCCTCAGTTGGCGTGGCTTCAGACCCT
Source organism: Alphaproteobacteria bacterium UBA2964 (assembly GCA_002348425.1). The sequence goes on from DEBE01000122.1 coordinate 746, forward strand.
AACTTTGGTCTGCTGGTTCCTGAAGGGTGCCCTGATGTGCCTAGTAACGTACTCGCACCTCGTAACACCTGGAACGATAAGAAAGAATATGACAGTACGGCACAGCATTTAGCCAAACAGTTTGAAGAAAATTTCAAACAGTTTGAATCTCATGTCGATGACAACGTTAATAAGGCAGGTATACACGCAGCAACTTAAAGTTAACATTCCTCAAGTCTTACCGCGCTCTGAAGCATTGATCAAAATAACTGGCCCAAGGCCGGCAATAATAATTGTCACAGCTGCCAATGCTGATTCCTCAAGTAATTCGTCTTTTGCAAACTGGTAGACGTAGGTAGATAACGTTTCATAGTTAAAGGGCCGCAGCAGAAGTGTCATTGGCAGCTCCTTCATAACATCTACAAAAACAAGAATACCTCCGGCTAAGATTGATCTCTTCAGAAGAGGCGGTCCAAGTGTCACCATACTCTTTGAGAAACCTCTACCTAAAACAAAACTTGCGCTCATTATATTTGGTGAGAGTCGATTTACCCCAGCGGTAATTGCTCCATGTCCAACTGCCTGAAAACGGACTACATAGGCTAATACCAATAACCCGATGCCACCTATCAAGATCCCGTCAGATGCCCCAATTTTGGATCCCAAAGCATCAACGCTCCCAGCAAAGGAGACAACGCCAATTGCTAATATTGCGCCGGGGAATGCGTATCCAAGTACTGCAACTGTTGAGAGACCCTTTAAAAAGGGGTGTCTTTGATAGGTTGTAGCTAATACCATAAAAATTGCTATTCCCATTACTAAAGCCGCGGCTACTGAAGATAAAACGAGGGAATTAAACGTAGCTGAGATCAACGCATCTAAATTCGTAATGGACAGACCTTTTAAAATAAAATTTATCAGAACCCCGACGGGTATTATAAATCCCAGAAAAATAGGACAAAAACATAGGAAAGCGCAAAGAAAAGCGCGGCCACCTCTTACGTCCAGTGCGGATATAGTCTTTGCACGTCCACTAGTATCATTGAATCTTTGACGACGTCTTGCTGCTCGTTCAATAACCACTAGTGCCAAAATGAAAATGAATGCCATTCCTGCAATCTGCGCAGCAGCCGTTAGGTTATTCATTCCCAGCCAAACATTGAAAATTCCCAAGGTCAAAGTTTCGATTGCAAAAAACTCTACCGTGCCGAAGTCTGAAAGGACTTCCATCAGTACCAACGCCAAACCCGCAATGATAGCTGGGCGGGCCAATGGCAAATCAACCTTCCAAAGCAGACCCCGATCTGTCAGACGCGCTACTTCGAAATAAGAAGTTGGGGTCAACCTAAAGGCTGTACGCGCCATTAAATAGATATATGGATAAAGCACCGATGCCATGACCAATATAGCCCCACCCATAGACCTTATTTCTGGAAACCAGTAATCTCGCACCGAATGCCAGCCAAAATGATCGCGTAACATGCCCTGCACCGGACCCGCATATTCCAGCAAATCCGTATATGTGTATGCTATGATATAAGCTGGAACCGTTGCCGGTAATAGCAACGCCCACTCTAATATTTTTGATCCTGGAAACCTAAACCTGGCAACTATCCAAGCCGTCATTATACCGAAAATTAAGCTTAGCACGCCTACACCGAGCATCAACCAGAGCGTATTAACAACATAGCGTGGAAATACGGTGGCCATTAGATGAGCCCATAGACCACTGCTATCGCCTGCAGCGGTAACTAAAATTGATACAAAAGGGCCAATCAGTACAAGGCTGAAAATGAGCGCCGCAATCGACCAGCCATCAAGAGGATCATGGGCGAACCTTTTTTTTGTTAGTATATTAAAATTCACGTAAAGCCATCAAAAGTACTTACCAGCCTACCCGATCAATCATACGTTGTGCCACTGGTGCTAACTCAGCTATTTTCTCGATTGGCAATTTATCTTCCACAAATTTTCCCCAAGACCTTACCTCCTTGCTAGACTCAACTTTAGGATTAACAGGGTACTCATAATTTATCTCTCCATAAAGCTTTTGTGCAGCCTCTTTTGTCAAAAATTCAAGAAAGGAAATCGCCAAGGCTTTATTTTTGGAATATTTTGCTACCCCACCCCCAGAAATATTCATATGGTTTCCACGATCTTTTTGATTCATATATGTTAGCCGCACTGCAGCACCCCATGCCCGTTGTTCAGAAATTTTAGAGGCCTTAAGCTTACCGTAATAATAACTATTTATAATAGCCACATCGCAAACACCTTGGTAAATCGCTTTTACTTGTGCACGATCGTTACCCTGTGGACGTCGGGCCAAGTTAGACACCAAGCCTCTGGCCCATTTCTCAGCATTCTGCTTGCCATGGGCAGCAATAAGGGACGCCAATAGTGCTCGGTTATAAACATGGCTTCCAGGCCGAGTGCATATCCGACCTTTCCATTTTGGGTCGGCTAGATCTTCTATTCTCTTTATTTCGTTCTTTCCTACTCTACTTTTTGAGACGGCAATAATTCTTGCCCTCTTTGAAAATGCAAACCAGCGACCCTTCAAATCACGCAAATGGGCTGGGATATTTTTTTGTAAAATTTCCGATTTAACAGGTACTAATAAGCCCTTATCATTGTATGCATCTAGCCGGGCAATATCGACCGTTAGAATGACATCAGCCGGACTTCGTTTCCCCTCCGCAAGAAGTCTTTGTACCAAACCTTTAGATGAAAAAACTACATTTACTCGGATACCTGTTTCCTTTTCAAAGGCTTTCAAAAAAGGATTAATTAAAAAAGGTTGCCTATGGGAGTAAACATTAATCTCACCCGAAAAAGCCCCATTCGTTGGCAGCAGTATGAAAAATATGGGACAGAAAAGAGCTATAAAATTTTTTAAATTAAAATATTTAAGCACAATTATATTTCCTTATTGATTTGTTAGGTTCAATAACACGACTAAAATAAACGGGAGAGTATACCTCGGACTTCAACAAAAGGGTTAAGATAGAGACCTCTAAGCGTATGTTCATTAAATTTATATTTATCTATTATTCCAAAGCGTAAATTCTTTGATTCTTTTGAAAGTTGTAGGGAATTTCCGAAATAATCCCATATTGCAAATGCCGCTCCATAATTACAGTCGTGGTGCTGAGGATCGATAGAATGGTGAACTTGATGTTGGGCAGGTGAAATCAATATGAACTCTAAAAACCGCGGATACCGAATTGAAACATGAGAATGCCTCAAGTTTGACCCTGTTATATTAAAAATAAACAAGAGAATATTAACGCCAAAGATTTCCACTAGATCAATATTTTTACCAAAAAGGGAAACAAAAAGACTAATGGAAATAGCCTGCACAAAAGTCGCACGAAGGCTAAAAATTACACCCTCTACAGGATGTGTTCGATACACGGTGAAAGGAGTTAATGTTTCGGCAGTATGATGGATTTTATGAAACGCCCAAAGAATGGGCCAACGGTGAAGACAACGATGAATAAAGAACCGGGAGAAATCATCGAAAAGAAAAAGAAATATCGTGTATAAAACAGGTGCCGTCCACACAGGCCAATTTTCGAAAATCGCGGGAGTGTTTTTAAACACATCCAAAAATAGAAAATAAAAAAATGTCGCTACCGCTAATTTTGAAAGCATTGCCGGGTTGATTAACATCATTATCGCCCGATTGATAAACATCAATTTGTAATCACTTACAGCTGAATTTGAAAACCAAATTTTTGCCGCAAATAATGATTCCCAGACCTTCCCAAGCCCTTTAACACTCTGAGCCTTCATTAACCAGGCATTCCAACAAAAGGCAATCAACAGGGCAATCAATAAATAGCCTAATGAAACCCTTTTCTGTGGATTTACAAAGGAATCCAAGAGCTGTGGCAGATATTCGTTTATAATCCAGTCAAGGGGCTGAAACATTTCTAACTACTTAAAATTAAATTTTAAGTCAGACAATAAAAAGGAGACAACCAAAATATTTTTTGGTCGTCCCTTTTTATTTAGATTAATCGTTCTCGGCGGATTCGCCCTTACCGAGTTTTTTTACCATGGCGCCCAAACCTGAAAGAGCGTCTTTCATACGAGCTTTTACGCCAAACTCATCAACCATAAGTTTCTGAACCTTCAGCATATGAACCATATATTCATCAATGCCAGAAGACTGGCCTTTAACGTATTGGCCCTTGCTATTGATATCAACGACCTGGCTCGAATTCATGAGTACAGGACCAAACCCAATTAAGCGATTTAATCTAGTACCTGTCTCACCTAATTTCTTGCGGCCAGTCTGAAGTGCAAGGCTAAAACCCTTTAATTCACCCCAATGCTTGATATATTTTTTAAGATTTTTAGAACTCTGTGACTTTTTGAGTTTCTTTAAATCATTGAAGCATGAACCCGCGTATTTGAAAGTAGCTTCAGCCAGAGTTTGTTCCCAATTTTTTTCAATAACTGCTGCATATTTAAGCAACGATGCACGTTGGGCATCACTAAGTTTTTTCCCTTTAGCTGAAGTGATTAACTTACGACCATCCAGAAAAGCCTTAGTGATTGTTTTTGCATAAGTTGTTTTACCTTTTTTATCAGCACCAGCTGCATAGTATGCGGGGCCAAATACCATTTCTCTATACAAATCAACTTTGCCATCACCATTACGGTCAGCATACTTCAACGCCTTATCTTTTCTTTTCGCAATATCATAAAGTTGTTTGGGAGAGAGTGTCAGGCCGTGCGCAGGCATACCAAAATATCCAAATGCCTCGTCCCAGCTGTGTTCTTTACCGGTGTAATGCTTTCCTTTTTTATATGGTTTGTTGTTTGGTTTCTTCTTTGCGCTCATTTTTTCGTCAAGGTAATTATCGACCGCTTGGTTGTAAAAGATTGCTCCCAACATAAATTTGGAAATTAACTGCGGATAATTGTATCCGTTTGCTGCATCCACACCTTTTTTTGCCGAAGACGCTTTATCAATCCAAAACCTGATTAGCTCTGGACCCGTCATATTGTTGGGCATACCAGAAATTGTACCCTTATAGGTTTTACCGGATAAATTCTTCTTTTTGCTGATTTGATCAACATGTGTCTGTTTTATAATAAATTTGCCCTTAGACTTCGGCGCAATAATCGCCCGGCCTTTTTCCTTACTGGAAAAGTAGGACATCATCTTGGCCTTGAGCACCGGATTTGCGTTTCCATCCCCTTTGCCAGCCAATTTCTTTATGGAGTCATGGAGCACCTGACGTGCCATCTGACCTGTATAAGCAACTGTATTAGTTTTAGAACCCTTATAGCTCTTCAACGTAACAGGGAATTTACCGTAAACGTCTGGACCCGCGAGGGCAGGGCTCGATGTCTCCGAGACGGTACAGCCAATAACTAACGCAGCAACTGCTACAGTACCAACCACCTTATTTCTA
>DEBE01000122.1:6494-8454 GCA_002348425.1 Alphaproteobacteria bacterium UBA2964
ATTTTCTCCGAATTCCGTTTCCCTCAGTCATAGTGAGGAAGGTGTTTTTAATGCGATTAAGAATCATTGTCAATACAGATAAGAATGATTCTTATTCTCAATGGGTTTGCCACATATATCCTATTTTAGACGAAAAAAAGCTCCCCTCAGATTAATCAAGAGATATTTACAACGTGATAATCACAAAATAAGATGCGAATGATTTTCAATATCACATCATAGAATGATTTTTTGAATTGCTAATTCGTATTTGGTCTTAAAAGCGATCAAAAATTTTAATATTGGATAATTTGAATGCTCAGGCTGAAAAACTTAAGTTTAAAATTTGATGAAAGTCAGGTTATCCATAACATCTCTTTCGATGTTGCTGAAGGCGAACTCGTGTGTTTGCTAGGTCCGAGTGGCAGCGGAAAAACCACAACTTTGAGATTAATCGCCGGTTTTGAAAAACCTGAGAATGGTTCAATCCAACTGAACGGCGAAACGGTCTCAAGTAAAAAGAAGATACTCAGACCGCAAAAAAGAAATGTAGGATTTTTATTTCAGGACTATGCTCTCTTCCCCCATCTTACGGTCGCTGAAAATATTTCCTACGGGTTGTCAGGACAAAATAAAAAGCAGATCAAAGAACAAACATGGGAGATGCTTAGCCAAATTCGTTTGCTAGACCATGCCGATAAATACCCGCACGAATTATCAGGCGGCGAACAGCAACGGGTCGCGCTCGCACGTGCTCGGGCACCAGAGCCGAACCTTCTTCTCTTGGACGAACCTTTTTCCGGCCTTGATACGTCCCTTCGTGCCCAGCTCCGTCTTGAAACACGGGAGATATTAAAATCCCAGGGGGTCACAGCTATAATTGTTACGCACGATCCGGAAGAGGCCATGCTTATGGCAGACCGAATTGTGCTGATGCGAAATGGCAATGTTGTGCAAACGGGTACACCGGAAGAACTGTATTCTAAACCCGCCGACCCCTTTACCGCTGGATTTTTTGGAGACGTAAACTGGTTAACTGGAGTTGTCGAAGGAGATTGGATTAAAACTGATGCAGGCAGAGTACCAAATGAAAATTATACAGATGGTACGGAAGTTGATGTACTTATACGTCCAGAAGCGTTTGAATTCGGATCTAATGAGTTGGATACCGACTATTTGCAAGATTTCAGAGTTTGTACGGTTGACTACGCCGGGCCATTTAGTCATATCCGACTTGGAATTGGCATTGATCCAGAGCCATCCAAACATGTACAGGCTCATCATCAAGGTATACTCAATGCTTCCATTGGTGATAAAATACGTCTCAGTATTAACCCAGCACAAACCTTTATATTTCCTAAAACTTTGAACAATAACTAAACCAACCCTTTAAACTTAAGTCCCTTCATCGTTTAGTAAACAAATATAACTACTTGAGCCTTTCAGGCGATTACGATGCATCAAGAGGCAAAATATTTTTTATGGCTTTCAAATCCGGTCTTTATTCAAAGTTTAAGGAAATACCGGCACCCGCAATGGCCACTTTCTGGATTACATTGGCGGGCTTTTTTTTTACAATTGCAATGGTATCAGTCAGAAAAGTTTCAGTGGACATGCACGTCCTTGAATCGGTGATGTTTCGCAGTTTATTTGGTATCGCATTTATGATCCCGTGGTTAATGCGCCGGGGCATCTCAGCCCTTAAAACTAAGAGACTAGGGTTATTGGCAATCCGGGGGACACTCGCATATTTTGTAACCTGTTTTTATTTCTTTGCAGCGGCACTCATCCCATTAGCTGACCTCACTTCAATAACTTTTACTCGACCAATATTAGGTACCGTTGCCGCTATAATTTTTTTGAAAGAGGTTGCCGGCCGTCGAAGGTGGTCAGCTATTGCTGTCGGGTTTATCGGCATGCTGGTGATAGTCCGACCCGGGTTGGTAGAAATTAATATAGGTGTTTTACTCGTACTTTGCGG
>DEBE01000170.1 GCA_002348425.1 Alphaproteobacteria bacterium UBA2964
TTTCTCAAAAACCGGATAGCTACGGACCTTTGCTTCCGGAGGTATGTTGGTTTGGCTTGGTATGTGAACACAATTTCCCGAGGGATCGTATGTCAAACCATGATAGAGGCATTCAACATTATCACCCTTCAAAATCCCATCGGACAAAGGCATGTGGCGGTGACAACAACGATCCTCCAACGCTACTGGCGTGCCATCTCCGCGTCGATAAAAAACAATTGGCTCATTACAAATCGTACGTCTAAGCATCTCCTGACGTCGAATTTCTGTATCCCAAGCTGCTACATACCAAAAATTACGAGGAAACATTAAATTCTCCCAACTTTATTTAACCGGTATATTACATACCCATATAAAAATTAGACCTGTAGCGATTAAAATCAAGCACTCGGCCATTTTATTGACAACCCTATTTTAGGATATATCCATTATTTGAACACTAACTTGGCGGGAAATCTTATTACGTTCAATAGTCAAATTCACCTGATTGCCGATGCCCACCTTTCGAAGCTCCTTGGTGAATTCCGCCAGAGTTTCTATTCTTGCACCGTTAACATGAGTGACAATATCTCCAAGTCTCCGCCCATTTACAAGGCCTACTAAACCCGCCTTGGCTGAAGATGTACCCGGTAAAACATCAGCAATTATCAATCCTGCAACTCCAAGACGGGCCGCCACCTCTTCAGGCAAAACAGTTATTCCAATCCCAGGTCTCGGGACCCGACCACTTTTAATAAGCTGCGGCACAATTCTATTTACTACATCTACCGGAACAGCAAAGCCTATACCAGCCGATGAACCAGAGCCAGAAATTATCGCGGTATTAACCCCTATTAGCCTTCCAGCTGTGTCTATAAGAGGGCCTCCAGAATTTCCCGGGTTGATAGCGGCATCCGTTTGAATAACACCATCGACCTCACGGTTATTAGATGTTGGCAAACGACGATTTAATGCACTTATTATTCCGGAAGTGAGGGTCCGGCTTAAACCAAATGGATTACCAATCGCAAATACCGATTGTCCAACCTTTAAGGAACTTGATTCACCCAAAGGAATAGGAGCCCGGCCAGAGCGGGTTCCGGTCAAACGGATAACAGCCAGATCATAATCCGGAGTGGAGCCTACAAATTTTGCTCGAACCACTTCTCCATTTTCTAAACGCACAGCTATTTCATTTGCACCGGCAATAACATGATGATTGGTTACAACATGCCCGGCACTATCCCATATAAAGCCTGAACCAGTCCCACCGCCCCGCTTTCTTCCAGAGTAATCGCCTTGAGTGAAAATATATACCACGGATGGAGCAGTCGCATTAAAGATCTCTATCGTGCTTTTTTCAAGATTGGTCAATGAACCCCGCGGTGTCACTACACGGGGTTTATCGCCCGTCAAGAAGACGTTACGAATAAATTCATCGGCAACAAATACCGTTGCGATTATTAAAGACCAGATGATGACATAACGTGCGAATTTACTATTCATATTTACTGCCAAAGATTATTACCCTTAAAAGATAGCCTGACCACCGGACTAGGCCAATGCTTGACGAGAGCCAGTTGAGTTTTAACAATACAGAACAATAAATCAAATAAGGGATTTAAGATGGGACAACTCGATAAACGGACAGTCATTGTTACAGGCGCGGCTCAGGGAATTGGTGCTGCCTATGCGCGTGGACTAGTTGCAGAGGGTGCTAATGTTGTCATTAACGATGTTGTAGACTCAGGCCCACTCGTAAATGAATTAACCGCCGCTGGCGGTGAAGTCATTGGAATAACTGCCGATGTTACTGATGACAACCAGATTGCTAGTATGGTAGCCAAAACCATTGAAAAATACGGACGTATCGATGGTTTAATTAATAATGCCGCCCTTTTCGGTAAAATTGCTCGACGGCGATTTGAAGAGATTGATATTGAAGAATTTGACGCTGTTATGCGCGTCAACATCCGCGGAGTATGGCAAGTTTCACGCGCTGTTATAAACATTATGCGGAACCAAAAATATGGCAAGGTTGTCAATATAGCTTCTGGAACAGTATTTAAGGGAACGCCAATGCAATTACACTATGTTACATCCAAGGGTGCAATAATTGCCCTCAGCAGAGCAATGGCCCGCGAGGTCGGAGAAGATAATATTTGTATCAATACAATTGCGCCTGGACTTACGCAAAGCGAAGCTGTGCTAAACGAGGGACAATTTTCAGATGAACATTTTGACGCAAATATAGGTAGTCGATGTATCAAAAGGGCAGAAGAACCAGAAGACCTGATCGGAACTGCAATCTTTTTACTATCGCCAGATTCGGACTTCGTTACTGGTCAGGTGCTTTGTGTAGATGGAGGTTCTGTTACACACTAAAGTAAATAGAACAACAACATAGGAAGCGTAACTACCGATAGACCAGCAGAAATCAAAACCATGCTGGCGACTTCCTCCGGTTCGCGTTTGTAAATGACTGCAAAGAGATAGTTAGAGACTGCAACAGGCATACTGCTCTGAATTATCACAACCGCGCGTACCATTCCCTCAAGCTCAAAACATTCGGCGACCCCCCACCCTATGATAAAGCCAATGCCAAGTCTGAATATACCCAGTCCAATGCCCCGAGGAAGTGAGGAAATCTTAAAACGACCCAAAGAACACCCAAGAGCAATTAATTGTAATGGAAAAGCCATGGCCCCCAAAAGCTTCGTAGAGTCGTATGCCCATTTTGGGAGAGTTATGTCTAACCACATCATGAATATCGCTACGAAAGCTGCCCATAATGCGGGCTCACGAGATAAATTACTTAGTGATAACTTACCCGAAGCGATAGCAGCTCCAATTGTGAAGGTGCCAACAGCACCTATTGTAAAATATACCAGAGCCAAAGCCAGACCTTCCTCGCCATAAGCAAAAAGCGAAACGGGTAGTCCCATACTACCAACCAATGGAAAAATCATTGACGGGAGGTAGGCCGGGAAGGACAGTCTGCATAATCGCAAAAGGATTACAGCGAAAAGGGCCGTAATGAGATAAATTATGGTTGCCGAAATGGCAATTTCGGTAAGTGCCAAAAATTCAAGATGAACCTTGCTAAAGGTAGCAATAATAAGGCAAGGCACCGCAATTTTATAAACGAGTGTAGATGCAAGATCTGAGTCAAAATCACGCCCAGTTCTGATCCAGAATAGACCGATTGCTGCACATAGGAATACGGGTAATACGATGGCCGCAAGTTCTGAAATAATCCCCATTAGACTAACCCTGCAATACAAACAACATCAGAAAGGGAAGGGTAGCCAACGACATGAAAGTAGAAACAACCACTATACCTGCAACGCCATTTGCTTCCCGATCGAAACGTGCTGCTAAAAGATAATTCATTACTGCGGTGGGCATAGCACATTGAAGTATCAATACACCGCGCGTAACGCCTTGGAGTTCAAAAAGTTCAGCGAGTAAAACTCCCAGACCGAATCCTATGAAAAGACGGACAAAACTTAGCCAGAAACTCTTTTTAAAATCACTGACTTCTAAGCGCGACAAAGAAACACCAAGTGCAACCAACATTAATGGAATGGACATACCGCCGATGATTTCAGCGGTATTTGCGACCCATTTCGGTGGCGCTGTTTCCGTACACATAAAAATTAAGGCAGCAGCGATTATCCAAATAAAGGGTGTTTTAAGCATGGAAATAAATGACCATTTACCCGAGGCACAAGCGAAACCGATCGTCACATTTGCCGTCGACATCAACACAAATACGCTGATACCAAGGGCTAGACCTACATCACCAAATGCGAATAAACAGAGAGGAAGGCCCATGTTTCCATTATTAGGAAAAGAAAGTGCCGGTAAAAAAGCGCCTATCTCCAACCTAAACATTTTAAGCAGAATGGCACCAATTATGAGATTAGCTGCAAGAAAAATACCAAAAATACCAAAAATTTCCCCAAATTCAGCCGGAGAAACATCTAATTTTGTCAAAGTAGAAAAAATTAACGCGGGCACACCAAAATTCAGTGTCAGCATTCCTACAAGTGTGGTGTCGAAAGGTTTTCCCGACCGACCCCACGCATAACCTATCCCTGCTATTACAAACAGTGGGGCAATAATACTTGCTATTTGGACGACGAGTGACACTGAATTACTTCAATTGTGGACAATAAAGACAGATTAGATGCATTGTGACCTGTTATTACAAAACAAAAACCCCGGAGCTTTTACCAATTTACAGATAGTAAATTTAAATATTAGTTGAATTTTAGTCTGACCGGACTTTAATTTACCCATCACAACATTTTTGAACAGTAGAAATGGTCAAAATAGATAAAATTTATACTAGGGGTGGAGATAAAGGGAAAACATCTCTTGGGGATGGCAAGCGATTGTCCAAGAATTCTATGCGAATATGTTCCATTGGTGATGTTGACGAAACTAACTGCGCCATTGGCCTAGCCCTCACAATCCTAAATCCGGACGAAGAAGCAACAAAAATTTTATCCCGTGTCCAGAATGATCTTTTTGATTTAGGAGCCGATTTAGCTATACCAGGGGCAGATATAAATGATGGTAACCTTCGTATCCAAAAGATACAGGTGGCCCGAATTGAAGAGAACATCGATGCACTCAACGACAATCTCTCAACACTCCAATCTTTTATCTTGCCGGGGGGATCCAAGTCTGCCGCCCACATCCATGCTGCGCGTGCTATTGCTCGTAGAGCAGAACGCTCTTTGATTGCCCTAGCGGAATCTGAAGCAGTCAATCAGTTCGCTTTACAATATTTAAATAGGTTGTCTGATTTGCTTTTCGTTTTGGCTAGGACAAAAAATGACTTCGGAAAGAGCGAAACATTATGGGTGCCAGGCAAAAATATTTAAGAATAGTCTCGCAGAAAAAGATAATATTTTTTAAGGAAGAACGTTAAAAATAGCCTCTCCAGTCCGCTCCTCAACATAGCGTCCAAATCGAAATTTTACTTCAGGGCCGTCCATTGTGGCTGTTCGTATCTCCTTGCCTACTTTTTCGACATTTAACACAACGAAACTATGGCCTTCTGCCATAACTACTTCATCAAACTGGTCCTTAAAATCCTCTAACTTGTCAAAACTATAAACTCTTTCGATACCACTGCCGTGCGCCATTTTTTTATAGTCTGCATGCTCACTAAATGGAATATCGACCTCTTCTGTCGACCCATAACATTTATTTGAAACTAAAAAATGAGTGAGGTTAGGCAAATTCATTTGTCGTTCAACAAACAACATGCCGGGATTCATAACAAAGGCACCATCCCCGCTCATAGCCCAAACTTTAATATCAGGATTGCCCACCGCGATGCCACTAGCAAACATAGAAGACAAACTCATCGATGCAGTAAGATAAAACACCCGATCCCGTTCGTGAGTTAGGTCCCACCAAGTTCCGGAGCTATGCCCCGCCGAAGTGACTACCAACTCATCTGTCCAGCGACTAACCATATATGCAAAGGTTTCGCGCAAATTCATGGGCATCTCAAGTTTCCCCGTTTAAAAGTTCCCGGCTCAGGATGACAGCACTAGGGCGATTATAAACGCGTGAATGACGATGGACGCGTGGTATTTCTGAGAGTTGTTCACGGCTCTCCAAAACCTTGTAAGGCAACCCTATGGTATTTAGTACATCAAAAAAATAAATCCCGTTAGAAATTTGATACTTGGCTGTATCCCC
>DEBE01000179.1:0-8423 GCA_002348425.1 Alphaproteobacteria bacterium UBA2964
AAATCTTCTTCGAAATAGGGATAACACATCAGCCTTGATTTTTCGTGGTGAAACTGGTGTTGAGCGTACCTTAAACAGAAGTCAATTGTATGATCTCGTCTCACGAATAATTCAAGCTATGAAAAATGCGGGGGTTAATCCCGGTGATCGTATAGCTGGTTACTTACCTAATTTACCTGAATCCATAGCGGTGATGTTGGCCGCTGCAAGCTTGGGTGCGATTTGGTCATCTTGTTCTCCGGATTTTGGTACGCGCGGCGTCCTTGATAGATTTGGTCAAATAGAACCAAAAATATTGTTTGTTGCAGATCGTTATTTTTATGGAGGGAAAATCATCCATTATAATGAAAGGATTAGAGAGGTAAGGGCAGAGTTAAACTCTATTCAGGAGGTGGTAGTTCTTCCTTATGATTCCTCTAGCCCGTTAATAAAACTTGAAAAGGGTTTTAAGTCACTTGCTGAATTCATAGGTTCTTATGCTCCAGAGGACATTAAATTTGAAAGATTTGATTTTAATCACCCTCTTTATATATTGTTCTCATCGGGTACTACCGGCGTTCCAAAATGTATTGTACATGGGGCTGGGGGAACTTTAGTCCAACATCTCAAGGATCACATTTTACAAACTGACGTAAAATCAGGAGATCGGATTTTTTATTTTACGACACTTGGTTGGATGATGTGGAACTGGTTGGTTTCTGCTCTTGCGGTGCGGGCTACAATCTTACTCTATGATGGTTCCCCATTTTATCCAGACGCTAATAGCCTTTTTGATTTTGCACAAAGTGCTAGAATGACCCACTTTGGAACTTCAGCAAAATATATCGATGCTTTAAAAAATGAAAAATTGTGTCCAAAAAACACTCATGACCTTTCAGATATGCGGACCGTGTTGTCAACCGGCTCACCTCTTATGCCGGAGAGTTTTGATTTTATATATAAAAATATTAAAAAAGATGTCTGCGTTTCATCAATTTCGGGAGGTACGGATATTGTAGGTTGTTTTGTCGGCGGCAATCCCAATGGCCCAGTAAGGCGTGGAGAAATTCAGGCTGCCTGTCTAGGTATGGATGTTTCCGTTTTTAATGAAGCAGGTGAATCGGTTATTGACGATTTTGGAGAATTGGTTTGTTGCAGTCCTTTCCCATCAATGCCAATTAAATTCTGGAATGATAATAATGATTTGCGCTACAAAGCTGCTTACTTTGAGAGGTTTCCCGATGTTTGGTGTCATGGTGATTGGGTCTTAATGACTGAAATGGGTGGTATTCTTATTCAGGGGCGCTCTGACGCAACGCTAAATCCCGGGGGCGTAAGGATTGGTACCGCAGAGATTTATGGTGAAGTCGAGCAGGTTGATGGCGTAGAGGAAGCAGTCGCTGTTGGTCAAGATTGGGAAGGGGGTACGCGAATTATCCTCTTTGTTCGGATGGAAGACCACCGCGTATTAAACTCTGATTTAGTAAAAAAAATTAAGACACGTTTGCGTAAGAACTTGTCGCCTAGACACGTTCCTGCAAAAGTTCTGCCGGTTCAGGATATACCAAGAACTAAATCAGGTAAAATTACAGAATTAGCAGTGCGGGATGTTATTCATGGTAGAATTCTAAAAAATACAGAAGCACTGGCAAATCCTGAAGCACTTGATTATTTCCGGGCACGGGTCGAGCTTGAATAAGTTTTTTTAAAAACCTAAGAAAAATTCTCATGATAACCAATTGTACAGATATCAAACTTGGAGATTGAAAATGACGGATAATAATTGGCGTCTCTCTGAGTTCCGTCGTCTTATAGAAAATAGTAAACGGGCTGTTATATTTACAGGAGCAGGTATAAGTACCGAATCGGGCATCCCCGATTTTCGAAGCCCTGGTGGAGTTTGGACCAAGTATACGCCCATTCAATATGATGACTATATTTCTTCTGAAGAAGCCCGTCGCGAGTCTTGGCAACGGAAATTTGATGATTCTTATGGTTTTGGGGGAGCAGAACCAAATAGGGGTCACCGGGCTATAGAGAAGCTAGTAAGCGATGAGAAAGTATCAGCGGTAATTACACAAAATACAGATGGACTACATATGAAGTCGGGTGTCCCTGAAGAAAATATTATAGAACTCCATGGTAATAGTACTTATGCATCGTGCCTTGCGTGTGGGTTGCGTCACGAACTGGAGCCAATCAAAGAAGCCTTTCTTGCTGATGGTACAATAATGGATTGTGAAGCTTGCGGAGGTTTGCTGAAGGCGGCAACAATATCATTTGGGCAACCGATGCCCGAGGCACCTATGCGGCGTGCACAGGAGGAGACGCTGGCTTGCGATCTGTTTTTAGCAATTGGTTCATCTCTTCAAGTCTATCCAGCGGCCGGATTTCCACAAAATGCGGCAAAAAATGGTGCTGCCCTTGTAATTTTAAATCGGGAACCCACGAAGCTTGATAGCTTTGCTGACCTAGTTCTCAACATGGAAATAGGTCAAACTCTGGGAGATACTGTGGGGGTAAACTGATTTTGGTGATGCAAGGATTAGTCACGGGCTTCTAACAAGCTGAAGAAGTATTTAAGGTCAACCTAATGTTTAAAAGTATGACTACTTGATAAAACAGAATTTACAAAGAGAGGTCTAATCCCAATGCGAGGCTATTTTGGTATTGGTATAGAGAAAGTTTCCAAACCGATGAATGCCGGTAATTTATTCAGAACGGCCCACGGATTCGGAGCCAGGTTCATATTTACCATTGATGCACGGTGCGACCTTGACTTCATAAAATCTGATACATCCTCGGTTGGTAGCGAGGTGCCATACTATCACTATGATGATGTAGCGTCCTTCACTTTGCCAGATCGTTGCGAACTGGTTGGTATCGAATTAACAAAAGAAGCGGTTGAGTTACCAAGTTTTAGACATCCCCGAGCTGCCGCCTATGTCTTAGGCATGGAACGTGGCAGTTTGTCTCCTAAGTTGATTGAATGTTGCGATTATATTGTCAAAATACCGACACAATTTTCACTGAATGTCGCCACGGCGGGTGCTATCGTGATGTATGATCGGTTGAATACCTTTGGACGGTTTGGTGGCCGTCCTGTCACTCCGGGAGGTCCAATAGAACCAATACCCGAACATGAATTTGGGGGGCCTGTGTGGAACAAAAAGAAAATTAAGAATACAAAATAACAATGGGTCTACTGAATTCGAATAAATTCTTGGAAGAAAGCTAAATTATACAATGCATCAATCTGATAAAATAATATTTAATTTTTTATATTTAATTTTAGTATTCGGGGTCTGTGTGTTGGCCCTAGGCTGGTCCTCGAATCTGGTCCTAGCGAGCGGTATCAAGGCTGAAAAAATTATTGGTGGCTGGTCAGTTCACGTTATGGGAAAGAAAAAGCAAAAAATCTGTTACATTCATGGTAAGCCGAAAAAATCTAGCGGAAATTATACGATCCGTGGAGATAGTTATCTGCAAGTTGTACACCGCATTAAAAATAAAGTACGTAACGAAGTTTCCATCACAGCAGGGTATACTTTTAAAAAAGGGACAGAGGTTACAGTTAAAATTAGTGGTCAGACATTTAAGCTATTTACCGATGGTGAAACCGCCTGGTCTAAAACCGCTAGCGATGATGCTTCGCTTGTCGCGGCTATGCGGGCAGGCACCAAGATGATTGTTACGGGCAGGTCTTCAAGAGGAACCCTAACAAAAGATCACTATTCACTGGCCGGTTTTACCGCTGCAAGTCGATCGATCGATAAGTCTTGTGGTTATAAAAATTAACATATGGGTTAGCGCTGTTTGTTGTGTTGGTATATGCATGGCATGAATGACGCAAAAGAAATCTTCTTTATAGTAATTTATTGGAGCCCAAATGGGGAATAAAACAGAAAGTCCCGGCTCGGGAAAACCCGGTATGAAAAAGAACGTGGCGCTTTTGGCGTTGTGCCAAGCTTTGTTCAATAGTTCTACGGGAGTGGTCCTTTCTGTTTCCGCATTAGTGGGTTTGGCATTGGCATCTAATAAGTCATTAGCAACGTTACCTCAGGCCCTACAGTGGGAAGCTACGGCAGCTTTTTCTATCCCGTTGGCTTTGATGATGCGTCGTTTTGGTCGCCGGACTGGTTTTGTTTTTGGCGCCATGATGGGCTCAATCGGGGCGATTGTGGCCGCAATTGCAATCTTCCAGGGATCCTTTGAACTTTATCTTATAGCAATCATATTTTTTGGTGCATTTACTATATCAGGCCAGACATATCGGTTTGCTGCGGTTGATGTTGCTGATGAGAAATGGCATAGCGTGGCAATTTCTTTAGTGGTCGGTGGCGGCGTGTTAGCTGCATTTGTTGGTCCAGAGATTTCTAAATGGACACATGACGTTGCAGGGCTATGGCTGAGTAACGAGACTTTTGCAAAGGCCGTAGAGTTTATTTGTGGTTCAGGGTTTGTAGCAAATGTAACGTTGGAGGCAGGAAAAAGCCCACCTTATCAGTTCGCAAGTACATTTATTATTCTCGCCTTTATACCGATATTTTTGATTTTCTTAGTTTGTCAGGTTGGGTTTCCTCCAGTCCAAGAACAAAAATTTGATAATACGGGAAGGCCCTGGGCTTTAGTTATTCGCCAGCCCGGGTATATTACTGCTGTTTTATGCGCGGTAATAGGGTGGGGAGTAATGGTGCTGATGATGGCAGCAACACCTCTCGCAATGGTTGGGGAGTTCGGACATACGTTCGAAGATTCGGCCTTTATAGCGCAGTGGCACATGTTTGGTATGTTTGCTCCGTCATTCTTTACTGGCTCATTGATTAAAAAATGTGGGTTGTTGAATGTTTTGCTAGCGGGCTTGGTGTTATCTAGTACAGCCGCACTAATCGGCATGTCCGGTGGTACCATGCAACATTTCTGGTTTGCTAATGTTTGTGTGGGTTGTGGATGGAATTTCCTATTCGTTGGTTCAACACATTTACTGACCAAAATGTATCGTCCTGAAGAGAAAGCTAAGGCTCAGGGAATCAATGATTTTTTGGTATTTCAGTCAGTAGCGGTATTTTCGCTTTCTGCAGGCCTTTTGCATAATAATGTTGGGTGGGTAAACATTTGTGCTCTTCTATTGCCTTGCGTTGCGATTGTTTTTATAGCGGTACTATACTTAAAATTTAAGCCGGGTGCCGCGCCGCCAGGAGTGGGAGGACGGGAACTTTTAAAAGGTGCTAAAACGGGAAAAGTGGGTTAGAGCCTTTCAACCTTTTGATAAGTAACCTCAAAAATACGTGTGATGAAAATTTTGAATTTAGCTATTGATAACCGAAGTGTCCAATACTGCAGAAAAAATTAATATTGTTGGTCTCAGCCGCGACGAACTGGAAAAATTAGCGGAGGGTTTTGGTTTGTCAAAATTCAGGGGAAAACAAATCTGGCACTGGGTTTATCATCGCGGTGCTAAGACATTTGATGAAATGACCACCTTAGCTAAATCCATAAGGAGTGACCTCGCGGACACTTTTAATATTGGTCGTCCTAAAATTACTAAAAGGCAGACGTCTGTCGATAAAACTCGGAAGTGGCTTCTAAGCGCCAATGATGGTGGGGACGTAGAGACAGTTTATATTCCCGAAGTAGACCGGGGTGCTCTCTGCATTTCTTCACAGGTTGGCTGTGCGCTTTCATGTAAATTTTGTCATACGGGGACGCAGCCCCTAGTACGTAATTTGGGGGCTGATGATATTGTTGGACAGGTTCTTGTCGCAAGAGATGAATATGGAGAATGGCCTAGTCCAATTGGTAGTCGGCTTATTTCTAATATTGTGATGATGGGAATGGGAGAGCCTTTGCTTAACTATCAAAATGTCGCAAAGGCCATCAAAATTATAATGGATGCAGAGGGAATTTCTATATCTAAGCGCCGCATTACTCTGTCGACGGCGGGCTATGTGCCAAATATTCGGCGCTGCGGAGATGAGTTGGGCGTAAATCTTGCAATCTCGCTTCACGCGGTTCGCGATGATTTGCGTGATGAAATTGTACCCATAAATAAAAAATTTCCTATTCGGGAGTTACTGACAGCATGTCGTGAGTACCCTTCTGCTAATAATGCTCGGCGCATTACCTTTGAATATGTGATGCTAAAAGGCGTCAACGATACGGAGACTGATGCGAAGGAGTTAGTAAAGTTAATTAATGGTATTCCCGCAAAGGTTAATCTAATACCATTTAACCCTTGGCCAGGTGCTCCTTTCAAGTGCTCAGATAACTCGACGATTGAGAGGTTTGCCCAGATCGTTAACGATGCAGGTTATTCTTCTCCGGTGCGTACGCCGCGTGGTAGAGACATACTGGCGGCATGCGGACAGCTAAAATCGGCAAGTGAGAGGGATAGAAGAGAAAGTATAAATTACGCCGAATAGGTTCTGGTGTTTTTTTATGTTTTTACGGTAAAAACTCTTTATTCTTAGTAGACAGCGTCAAGATGAATTAAAAAAGAAATGATTAAAATATGGATTATAAAATCCCATTTTTCATTGTGGTCTTTTATCTAATTCTTATACTGCGCGCTCTTTTAAGGTGAAGTTTGATTAAAGGGCCAAGTGATGCCAATAAATAAAAATAAAGATGTTAAAAAAGTTGTTCTCGCATACTCGGGAGGATTAGACACATCTGTAATTCTGCGCTGGCTGCAAGAAGAATATAATTGTGAGGTTGTCACTTTTACCGCTGATCTCGGACAAGGTGAGGAAGTTGAACCAGCGAGGGAAAAAGCAAAGGCCGCAGGTGTAAAAGAAATTTACATAGAGGATTTGCGAGAAGAGTTTGTGCGTGATTTTGTATTTCCCATGTTTAGGGCAAATGCCCTTTACGAGGGGGTTTATTTGCTCGGAACCTCTATTGCTCGTCCCTTGATAGCAAAAAGACAAATACAAATTGCGCAGGAGACCGGAGCTGATGCTGTTAGCCATGGTGCTACGGGCAAAGGTAATGACCAGGTGAGATTTGAGCTCGGTTATCATGCACTCGACCCAGAAATACGGGTTATCGCGCCTTGGCGGGAATGGGATCTCGATGGTAGGCAGAAATTACTGGAATATGCTCGAATGCATCAAATCGATATCCCTCGAGATAAAGAAGATGAACCTCCCTACTCGACAGATGCAAACTTACTACACATTTCCTACGAGGGACGAGCCTTGGAGGATCCGTGGATTGAGCCTGAGGAAAAAATGTTCACCCGAAGTGTCTCGCCGGAGGTGGCTCCTGATAAGCCAACTTATATCGAGATAGAATTTGAATGTGGTGATCCGATAGCGCTAAACGGTGAAAGCCTCTCGCCAGCAGCGTTGCTTGGTAAGCTGAATGAGTTGGGTGGTGCAAATGGTATTGGACGTCTCGATCTTGTTGAAAATCGATATGTCGGTATGAAGTCTCGGGGTGTTTATGAAACACCTGGAGGAACGATCTTACTGATTGCGCATCGAGGCATTGAAAGTATTACTCTTGATAGAGGGGCGGCTCATCTGAAAGATGAGTTGATGCCTAAATATGCCGAACTTATTTACAATGGGTTTTGGTTTTCCCCAGAACGAGAAATGATTCAGCGAGCGGTGGACGAGAGTCAACGAGACGTATCAGGTGTGGTTCGGCTAAAACTTTATAAAGGCTCGGTTACAGTGGTAGGAAGGCAATCGAAAAAAAGCCTGTATTCAGAAGCACATGTCACGTTTGAAGCTGATATGGTCTATGATCAAAGGGATGCGCAGGGTTTTATCAATCTAAATGCTTTACGTTTAAAACTTTTGCAGGCGGCACAAAAGCGGTTCGTTGGTTAACTAATTTATACCTATGCCTGTTGAATTTAATTAAAAAAAGGCAAAATCTGATTATGATTGGATATGAGCAGGATGGAAACGTGGGGAGGTTGTATTTACAACGGAGCCCTCATGCCAATGCATTTACATCTGAGATGCTTGAACGCATTGCTGATGTTATGGAGTCAGCTAAGAGTGAAGCCGATATAATTGCGATACATGCTGTTGGCGAAGATTTTTCTGTGGGCCGAGATCGTAGAGAACCAAAAAATGCTGGTGGACCATATAATGCCTTTAGAGAAATTAGTCGGGTAAATGCAGCTTTTTCAGACTTCCCTGGAATTATTGTGTCTGCGGTCAAAGGGCGTATTTTTGGATTTGGCTTAGGCATCGCAATGCGATCTGATATTGCGATTGCGGCTGACAGTTCCAGATTTAAACTAGATGAGGTCAGCCTCGGATTTCCACCAATGTTTCTAATGGAAGTAATTCTCGATCATTTGCCTCCTAAACGTGCACTCGATTTAATTATTTCAAGCCGAGAATTTGGTGCTGCTGAAGCACTCGAAATGGGTCTTATATCTCGAATAGCTAAAACACCGGTACTGGAAAATGAAGTTGATAACT
>DEBE01000179.1:8803-21609 GCA_002348425.1 Alphaproteobacteria bacterium UBA2964
TATCTAAAAACCATCAAAGAAATACCAACTTCTGCACGGCCAAATTATGCATTGGTTGAGCAAGTACAATTTGCGTTCGAAGACCATTGATGGAAAAATCTAAACATACTTGGCCAGAGGGTAATGATAGGGTGCCGTATTGGATTTATACGGATCAGGCTAACTACGAGCGTGAGCTGGAGAAAATCTTTTATGGTCCATTCTGGAACTATGTTGGGCTGGAGTGTGAAGTGCCAAGGGCCGGCGATTTCAAGGGCACGCAGATTGGTGATCAGTCTATAATTGTTGTTCGTGATCAAAATGATGAAGTTAATGTACTTGTTAATCGTTGTGCCCACCGGGGAGTAAAAATTTGTGAGCAGGATAAGGGATCTTTTAAGGAAATCATATGTCCTTACCACCAGTGGACCTATGACTTGGATGGAAGATTACTAGGTGTTCCTTTTCATAGAGGTGTCAAGGGCAAGGGCGGTATGCCGGACAATTTTTCTTTCGAAGCAAATGGATTGGATAAGCTAAGGGTTCACATTCGAAACGGTGGAATTTTTGCCACCATGTCTGATGCTACACCCTCTTTCGAAGATTACATGGGACCACGTATTTTAGGCTATTACGATAGGCAACTTGATGGTCGTGTTCTTAAATTACTTGGTCATTCGCGCCAAAGAATTGGCGCTAACTGGAAGCTGATGCTCGAAAATATCAAGGATACACATCATGCTAGTCTTTTGCATGTATTCTTTGTAACTTTCGGCTTATTTCGTGTTGATAACGAATCGCGCGTAGAAATGGATAAAACCGGTTTGCACACAGCACTCAGCTCCATACGTGGAGAACAAGAATTAAATGATGGCACTGCTCAAATGAGGTCCTTCAGTTCGGAACTTACTTTAAATGATCCAAATTTGCTCGATTTTTTGCCTGAATTTTCCGGTGATCAAACCGTCGTAATGCAAACCTTGTGGCCTAATGTTATTTTACAACAACAGTCCAATACTCTTGCCACACGGCAAATAGTGCCGCAGGGACCTAATGCCTTTGAACTCCATTGGACTTTTTTTGGATACGAAACAGACGATGAAGAAATGACTACACGGCGATTACGCCAAGCAAATTTAATGGGTCCTGCAGGATTTGTATCTATTGATGACGGTCAAATTCTTGAACGCACCCAAGAGGGAATACTAGCTCATCCGCAAAAGCAAGGTGTAGTAGAGCTGGGTGGTTGCGAGACAGAAGATACAGATCATATGGTCACAGAGGTTGCTTTGCGGGCATTTTATAAGGGCTATCGCAAAGTGATGGGACTATGACAATAGATCCCATAACCTATCGTGAAATTGAGACATTGATGAACGAGTATGCTCTAACAATTGATGATGGGGAATTGGAAAAATGGCCCAGTTTTTTTGTATCAGATTGTTTGTATAAAATAATTTCAAAAGAAAATTTTGATTCGGGACTGCCATTATCAATATTGCTTTGTGACTCACAGGGGATGTTAAAGGATAGAGCTAAAGCATTTTCTGAGTTAAATGTATTTGCGCCCCGCACCTGGCGTCATATGCTTGGGGCTGTTCATGCTTCAGGGTCTGGGCACAAATATTTAGCGCGCACTAGTTTCGTTATTTTTGAAACCCTGGACGGAAAAGATACCCACATCCAGTGTGCTGGTGAATACCGGGATGTTATAATTCGTAAAGAAAAAGGTTTACGGTTTAAGGAGCGTTTATGCGTTTATGATACAACAATGATACCTAACTCAATTGTATGTCCAATCTAGGTGGTAAATGTTTAAAATAAAGGTGTCTCATTTTTGGATATGTAATTTTATTTCTTCGGGAATAGAGTTTTAAATTTTTAATTTGTTATTTGGCAGTAACTAAATGTCGTGAGGAAAGTTTTGGAGAAATATTTTAGTTTGAAGGATCGCGTCGCTATTATTACTGGCCCGGCAAAGGGTATGGGTGAGGCGGCTACTTTAACAATGGCTGATGCCGGGGCTGACCTTGTTCTTGTGGGGCGTGACCTCGCTCCAATTGAGGGTGTTGCTAAAAAAGTGCATAAGCTTGGTCGCAGAGCAGAAATAATTCAGTGTGATGTTACTAAACATGATCAGGTAGTGAAAGTCTGTGAGGACACGCTGAAGAACTTCGGTCAAATAGACATATTGGTAAATATTGCGGGTGGAACCGGTCCACTCGGTAAACTCTCTTGGGAGACTACGCCTGAAGAGTTTGATCAAATAATTAATCTTAATATGAAGGGTTGTTTTTTAACTATGAAAGCGGCTCTTCCGAGTATGATTAAAAGGCGTTATGGTAAGATTGTAAATGTTGGTGGCACTTTTGGGTTGAGAGGGCGCGCACTGCGGATGGCTTATAGTGCTTCAAAGTGGGGATTACGGGGTATAACAAAGAGTACTGCTTTGGAAGTGGGTCGTCACAATATTAATGTTAATTGTTTGTGTCCGGGAATGGTGGATGGCCCTCGATTTAAGAAAGTTTGTGCAGAACGAGCTAAAAGTCGTGGTATAAGTAAAGAGGAAGCACGGGCAGAGCATGAAGATGAGTATGCCTTGCGGAGGATCTCAACAGCGCAGGATGTCGCAAATGCCATCCTATTTTTTTCTAGTGATGCGTCGCAAAATATTACTGGCCAAGATCTTGCTATTGATGGTGGTTGGGTAATTTGATCTGAGGAGTACGCGTTTTGAGTAACAAAAATATTAATTTGATAATTCGTGGTGGAAAGGTGGTTTCGCCATCTTCTACGATTGAAGCCGATGTTGCCATATCTGATGAAAAGATTGTTGCGGTCGTTTCTCCGGGGGTTTTGCCAAAAGCTGAAAGAGAAATTGATGCCGCGGGGCATTATGTCCTTCCTGGAGCTATTGATAGCCATGTACATTTTCGCGAGCCAGGCTATGCGTATAAAGAAGATTGGGGAACGGGTACTGCGGCCGCGGCCTGTGGTGGAACAACTAGTGTTTTTGAAATGCCCAATACCAACCCTCCCACTGGAACTTTAGAGGCTCTTAAATTAAAGCAGGGCTGCGCGGAAGCGCAGGCTTATGTCGATTATGGAATTTATGGTCTTCTTGACGAGGATAATATTGAAGTCCTCGAAGATTTGATCGGCGCTGGTGTGAGTGGATTTAAATGTTTTATGGGGAATACCTTTGGTGATTTGCCTGCGCCATCGGATGGTGCAATTCTTGAAGGTTTTGAAATTTTGGCTCGCCATGGCTATCGGTGCACCGTTCATGCGGAAAACCCCTCGATTATGGCAAGGAGGCAGGAACGTATGGTTCAGGCAGGCCGAACCGATCCTTTGGCACATCTGGCAGCCCGCCCAGAAGTTTGCGCTGTAGAGGCCGTTGGTCGCGCTGTTGCTTTTGCGGAGTGGACTGGTGCTAGGCTTCATATTGCACACAAAAGTTCTAAGGATGCACTCTATATTTTAAAAGATGCAAAAGCTCGAGGCGTTGATGTGACTGTCGAAACATGTCCTCACTATTTGTTGATGAGCACCGATGATATGACAACACTTGGCGGGGCACTCAGGGTCAATCCACCGGTCCGAGAACCGGGCCATGCCGAAGGCTTATGGGAAGCGCTGCATGAAGGGACAATTGACATGATTGCCACCGATCATGCCCCTCATCAGCCGGATGAAAAAAGTTCTAAAAATATTTGGGAATGTGATTGCGGTTTCCCAGGTGTTGAAACGCAAATGCCGATCATGTTGACACAAGTAAATGCTGGACGGATGACACTCAACCAATACGTAAAATGGTCAGCTCATGCCCCAGCCCATGCATGGGGTTGTTACCCTAATAAGGGGGTAATACAAGCAGGGTCAGATGCCGATATCGTTGTGGTCAGCCTCGACAAGGGCTACATAATTGATCGTGAAAATTTACATTCTAAAAGTAAGATGACGGTATGGCATGGGTTTGAGACCACAGCAACAGTAGAGTGGACACTGGTGCGAGGTCGTACCGTGGTTGAAAATAGTGTTTTGGTTGGTGAAAGTGGTTGGGGCAAAAAAATAGAGCAAAAAATGCCGGAACCCGCACCTCAGAATATTGAAAAATCTATGGACGCAATTGTAAAGGCCCCACGATTTTAACTTTTCAGTCCCAAAATTTCTTCTATAACAGTAAGTTGAATTTGAGCGGCTTTTTCTAAATCATCGACCGGCACAAACTCATTTGGTTTGTGTCCGTCTTTTGCATGGCCCGGTCCAAATGTCATGGCCACAATACCATCATCGGCAAAATATCGTGCGTCGCTTGCTCCAATCGCTACAACATCACGGATAGGCTCACCAGTTATTTTGGAAATGGATTTATGAAAAGCATTAACGCTTGGTGCGTTGGCAGGCGAAGCGAAGCCTTTTGTGCCTGTGAGTAAGTTTACAGACCAACTTTCAGCGGGTTCACCTGAAGCTATTAAAACATTTTCGATTTCTGAAACAGCTTCGCTTATCGGCTCTTCGGGCAGCAGCCGCCGATCAATTTCTAAACGGCAATAACTCGGAACAGCATTGGTATTTGTACCCCCCTTTATTGTTCCAATATTCATCGTGGAGCGCAGGGCACCGCGGCGTCTTTGTGCTAGAATTGGTGATAAATCACGTTCAAGTAAGTTCACAATACGAACCATCCGGTTTATAGCATTGTCCCCATTATCGGGTTCTCCAGCGTGAGCACTCAAACCTGTTGCAATGATTTCTACCCATATAACACCGCGTTCCTCGAAGATGGCCTGTAGCTGGGTCTGAGCTCCACAAATTAACACCTCTGGTTTGATAATTTTCTCTTCGCGAAGATAGCACAAACCATCGGGACCAAGATTTTCTTCGTCGCCGACAAAGGTAAAAACAATTTCACCGAGTTTGGGTCCCCCGCGCCGTGCGACCTCTTCTGCAAGCCACATTTGAACGGCCATCGATCCCTTGCAATTACCCGCGCCAACACCATAAATATTATCACCAACAAGAGTGGCTGAGTAGGGATCAGTATTCCATTCACTGTGGTCGGCTATAGCTATGGTATCGGCGTGTGCATTAAATACCATAGACGGTTTACCCTCCCCCATTTTTGCAACAACATTATCGATAGGAGGTGTTCGGGTATGTATTTCCGTTTTATAGCCGACTTTGCGGAGGCGTTGAGACGTATATGCTGAAATCGCCTCCGTATCTCCGGGTGGGTAGCTAGAGGGCAATGCGATCAGATCATTGAGTATTTCTACAATTTTATCCTTGAAAGTCATATTACTATTCTTCACTAACTACTATTTCGGTCCTAAGAAGGCCAATCTGTGGGGAAATAATTTCTACTACATCACCCGGTTTTAAGAACCTATCTAACAAGGGCTTACCATCATCTCCACTTTTTGAGGAGTCGGCTGCGGTACCAGCACCAGTGCCCCCGCTGATAATATCGCCGGGATATAACGTAAAGTCACGAGAAAGATATTCTAGGTATTCACCATATGAAAAAGCCATTTCCCCTGATTGAAACTGTTGTCGTACTTCATTATTCACTCTCGTTTCGAGATCAATTTCCATGCAATTGGTCTCACCAACCAATATGCAGGGGCCAATAGAACAACTCTTATCAAAATTCTTTTGCATGGCAAAATTCATAGGGCCTCCTTCCGGAGACATTCTAATGCTCCAATCTCCCAGAAGTGTAATCCCCCAAATATAATCTTTAATTTGTTTTTCTTTTATGTTTTTACCAGTTTTACCAAGCACTACGGCAACCTCACCTTCATAATCAAGATAGGTGGCTCGGGTGGGGAATGGAAGAACCGCATTGTGCCCAATAGCTTCTCGCCCTACTTTCCAGAATCCCCAAAATCCCCGGTCACGTACATAATCTCGCGGATCGCCCTTGATAGGGCTGCTTTCTCCTCGTTCTAATCTGCGTTGTGCCATTGCAACAGCGTGTTCGGCATAGTTACCGCCAGCGCATGCTATCCTTGCAGAGGGGATATTGGGTGCGTGCAGAGTGGTTTTATCCGCTGCAATAAAAAGTTCATCACCAACTTCACCTAAATTTTCTATCGTTGTTTGAATTTGATCGATTAGTCCTTGCCCGCCCTCTATCATGTTTTCTAGGCGTGCTAAATTTGTCGCGTCAGGCTTATTTTTTTTTGCCATCGCTTTGGCAACATCGATGATTGTTTCTTCCTTAAGAATACCTGTCCGCTTATTATCCCCATATACGACAATTTTCATCTATTCGTACTCCTAAGACAAAGACATGTTCAGAGTTTAAAGGTGTTAGATTTAAAAAGAAATTTTGGTCCAAAAAAGTTATTGTCTCTATATTTTGTATAAGTTTTTTGGATTAGGTCCTAAAATTTTATTGACACTATTCTCGGCAATTTTCGGGTTTTCGCCGAGCATTCTGAGAGCTTCTATCTGTGCCGATGTGTCTGTATGTCCATAATCTGTGCCAATCAAGAAATTGTCATCACCCACTCTATCAATAAGGTATGGAATATCATCTGCCATTTCCAATGTAATCCAAATATTATTATCCTTAAGTGGGTTATTGCTAAGTTTTTTGCCTTTGCGAGACAGACGGCTCTCCGCATCCTGCAGCGCATATGGCAGCCAAGAGGCAGCAGCCTCTATAAATGCCCAGCGAATCCTGGGGTATTTAGTTGGAATCTCATTTTCTATCAAATAATGAAATTGCGAAATCATTGCCATTTTAAAACGGCCAAAATTATGGCGTTCATGGAAAACATTATTTTGATAGCTAGCGTTTGCAGAATGAAATGCTACCGCTAAATCAATTTCCTCAGCTGCTTTAAATAATGGATCAAAGTAACTGTCACCCACGTACCTATCGCATTCGTATGGGCGAATAAATATTGCGCAGGCCCCGTGATCTTTTGCAAATTTTAGTTCGTCACTGACGAGATGCATGGACCAAGTTGGAACGCAAGCCGCCCAACGCAGTCGTCCATTACCTAATTTCCAAATATCCGCTAGCCACCGATTATAAGCGCGGTATTGCGCGGCTTGTTGTAAGGGGTCATTGGCACATGGAACCAAAAAAATTGTTGGGTATAACACCTGCATGTCAATGTTAAGCTCGTCCATGTGTTTGAGGCGCGCTTCCACACTACCCATTTCACGGGAGTTCCTATCCATTGATAACGTGTCCGCATTATCTTTGGGTTGAATCTTGTCTCCACTAAGCCAGAATTGATTATTTGGTGACGGCTCTTCCCCAGTCTTGTGAAGGACGACGGGGGCAAAGTGCTTCTCATGTTCTGCTAAATAACTCCATGTTTTATCTGATTCTATTACATGGGCGTCCGAATCAATTGTCTGCACTATTTTCTCCACTTAGAGCATTTTTGAAACATTTGGTATGAGTAAATTTAAACCTTTTATAAAATTAAGCTAATCATTTATCGCCAGTGGCTTCGCTTTTGCCAACCCTTGGGAAAATTTTAGCAGCGTTTTTATGATTAATTCTTGTCAACGAAAGGGCATTGAATTCATCATAAGTGTCCAAGCCAAAAGTTTCCTGTCTAACCACGTCTTCTGAAACATAGGGATAGTCCGAACCAAATAGAATATGAGAATCATCGACGATGGAAGAAAGTCCTCGCAGAACAGAGTGATCTCCGGAGAGTGCTGTATCGAAGTAAAATTGTTTTATATATTCGAGGGCACCTTTTGGATAATTATCTTGGAAGTTGGTTTTTTTATCGAAGATGGCAATACGATGCGCCAGGAAAGGCAGCGTCCCGCCAGAATGAGAAAGAATGAAACGTATCTCAGGCATTCTTTCCATCACCCCATTAAAAATGAGGTTTGTTGCTACACGGGTAGTTTCAAAAGGGTAATCGATAATCATTCGTGGGATATTCCACCCTTGTGCCTCGGCGCCGGGAGGGTAGCAGGGGTGTATGAATATTACTGCTTTCCGCCGATTTATTTCAGCGTAAATCGGTTCGAAATCGGGATGTCCGATATATTTTTTGTCAACTGAGGTCAGCAAGGTAAAACCATCTAGTTTGAGTTCATCCAAAACTCTGTCTATTTCTCTGAGAGAGGCATCTATATCGGGTAGGGGCAAAAAAGCAAAACCCCCGAAACGGTCTGGGTGGTCAACGGAAAGTTGTGCGAGATAATCGTTACACCGGTGTGCGAGTTCTTTAGTTTCGGTAATGTTACCGAAATAAATTCCTGGTGAAGTAAATGAAAGAAGGGCGATAGATATATTTTCAGAATCCATCAAAGAAATCGACTGCTGTGGAGTCCACTCTGGAAATGCTCGATATGCCGTCTTGGTAATACCCACTGCACGCTGTGCATCTTTATAAAATTTTGGTAAGACATGATGGTGCACATCAATTCTCGAACTGGACATATTTATAGCTCTTAACAATACTAGGGTGGTTTAGCATTCCATGTCTGGTGGAGTGGGTAAAGTATTGCGTTCGATAGTATTTTATAAGTTATTTAGTTTTATTTATCTGCACCCCACTCAATAAAAGGTTTTTGTATTTTGTCCCCTGTCTATCTTGGCACTTTCTGGATGTTACTGACGACCTTGTCATTTGTTGCATTGAGCCTAAGTGTTCGTGCTCTCTCGGCGGATATATCTGCAGTTCAAATCGTTTTCATACGCTGCCTGTTTGGTGTGCTTTTGTTTCTACCCTGGGTTGCGAGTGAGGGTTTAGAAGCGTTAAAAACTAAAAAATTTACCCAGCATCTTATTCGTGCCGTTTTTATGGGGGTTGGTATGATCCTGTGGTTTGCTGCCATTGGATCATTACCACTTGGTGATGCTATCGCACTTCATTTTACCTTGCCGCTTTTCATGATAATTTTTGCTGCGATCTTTCTTCGAGAAGATGTGGATACGACTCGGTGGATGGCGACGAGTATTGGGTTTGTCGGTGTATTGATTGTTTTACGTCCAGGGTTTCAGATAATAGAATGGGCCCACTATTTTGTTTTGCTATCTGGCGCCTTGTATGGTGCTAATCACGTCATAACCAAGTTCATGTCTGGAACCGAAACACCCAACGCAACGGCTTTTTACATGAACGTGTTAATTTTGCCAGGCGCTACAGTGGCGTTACCATTTTTTTGGTCTATGCCCAGTTGGGAACACGTGGGTTGGATTCTAGTGCTGGGCATTACGGGTACAACAGCGCATACGTGCCTTCTTAAGGCAATGCAGCACGCCGACGCTAGCGCGCTGGCGCCTATCGATTTCCTTCGCCTAGTTTTTTGTTCAATTGGGGCTTATTTTCTGTTTAATGACATCTCGGATTTTTGGACCTATGCAGGCGCCTCAGTAATATTTCTTGCCGCCTGGTATAACACTTGGTCGGCTAGCCGCTCAGAAATGCGGGTTACAGAAAAATGACTATTACCAAAAGCTGGAGGGGCCTGCTTTGGATGTTAGCGCAAACCACCTCCATGTGTGCTATGATGGCTGCGGTGAGACATCTCAGTTTTGACGGGTTTTCCGGTCCACAATTAGTGTTTTTTCGAGGTTTTATTGGTTTTATGATAATGTTGCCGTGGTTGGTGCACACGGTAAAATTTGAACCCAAAATATTAGTGCCTGATCAATGGAAACTTGTATTGTGGCGCAGTCTTATTTCTGTTGTGGGTATCTTATGCTGGTTTATGGCGCTTGCCGGTATGACGATTTCAGACGTTACCGCGGTCCAGTTAACGCATCCCATTTTCGTTGTTGTCGGCGCGGCACTGGTTTTGAGGGAGAGGGTTGATAGAGGACGTTGGACGGCAGTAGTTCTTGGCACGCTCGGGGCACTGGTTATTATACGCCCGGGTTACATCCCATTTAATCCATTGATATTGTGTATATTGATTTCCGCAATGTCCAACGCTTCGGTGCAACTAATTACGAAATTTGTTTCGTTAAAAATTAGTGGTGCGGTGTTGATATTTTATCTAAATCTTACGTTGATACCCTTTACTCTAATTCTCTCTATTCCCCAATGGATTTGGCCCGAGTGGAGCCAGATAGGGTGGATTTTGGCAGTTGGCGTCTTCGGGACGTTTGCCCATATATTTTTGGCCCGTGGTATGAAAGATGCGGATGCGAGTTTGTTGGCTCCCGTCGATTTTTTGCGTTTACCAATTTCAGCCGCATTCGGTTGGTTATTATTTAGTGAGTTGTCTGATATAGAAACTTGGGTTGGCGCAACAATAATTTTTCTTGCTGTTCTTATTATTACCCGGCAAAAGATCCTACCTACGAGTTAGGTTTATGATGAAGTTTATAAAATCTCGCTTGACGGAAGTTTATCATTGAGGAATTTTAATCTAATTAAATTATTTTGGAGAAAGTCGGGATGGGTGAATACCTTTATATATCTGCGGACAATCATCTTGATACACATTGGTGTCCAAAGAATTTATGGCAAGACCGGTTGCCGGGAAAATTCAAAGAAAATGGGCCAAAGGTTATTGAAGGAGAGAATGGTTCTCAATGGACCTGGGAGGGAAAGCTGTGGGACAAGTCGGCTGACGGTTCTAATAGCGGCCAGTTTCTCAAACCTTTTCGTGATCATGGTGTAAGTTTACCGGATGGTGCGTTACCTCCAGCTGACCCCGAGATTCTTCTTGATCACATGGATCAGTCTAAGGTCTGGTCTAGTGTAATATTTGCGAGCGTTAGGAAATGGAATGTTAGTGACCCTGAACTTTTATTTGCAGTGTATAGAGCATTTAATGACTATGCCATGGAGGTTAATAAAATAAACCCTGATAGAATTTTTGTTTTGCCGGCGCTACCGACCAAGTATCCCGAAGAATGCATAAAAGAGCTTACGAGAATGATTAAAGCTGGCGCTAAGGCAGTTGAATTTCCACCATTTGATGTAGCTAAACCGGTTTACGACGAAGTTTGGGAACCACTTTGGACCATGGCGAGTGAAGCCAGCGTTCCACTTTGTATTCACATCGGTGGTGCGGCAGACGCGCCGTTGCCGCCATATCACCGCGGTGCACAGATTGCATTTCTGGCAACTGCGCCTTTCAATCTTTGTAATACGTTTGCCCAGCTCATATTCTGCGGAGCATTTGAACGTAATCCTAACTTAAAGGTTTTGTTTTCCGAATGTCGCATTGGTTGGGTGCCTTTTGCAATTGAGTGGTGTGATCGACAGGTTAAGGAGCGTGCACCTGATCCGTCTGCTCCTCTTTCAATGCTGCCGAGCGAATATGCCAAACGAAATTGTGGTTTTACCTTTGAAGAAGATTATGTTGGCTGTGAACTAATGAAGCAGGATTGGTGTAGTCTTGGTGATCTTGCAATATGGGGTTCTGATTACCCACACCCTCAAGGGACTTGGCCGGATGTATCAATCCCTATCAATAAAATGTTTGAAGGAATAGATCCAGCAGTAAAACAGCGCGTACTCTGGGATCACGCTGCTGAAATGTTTAACATTCAGGGCCCAAAATAATGGCCGTTGGTAAACTTCGTCATTTAGCTCTCTCGGTTGAGGATCCAGAAGAAACTGCTAAATTTTACATGTCGGTTTTTGGTATGGAGAAAGTAACTTCGATCTCCGCTCCGATGGCAGATGGTGTCTATCTAACCGACGGTACGATTAATGTCGCTTTATTAAGGTATAAAGATGATCGCCCGATGGGTGAAGGAAAGACGAAAGATTGGTTTGGCGTTCACCATTTTGGTTTCTGGGTTGACGATGTGAAAGATTGTGAACGGAAAATCAAAGAGAATGGCGGCCAGTGGTTCATGGGTGAGATGGAAGGAGATAACGTTTTTTATGAAATGAAGTTCTCCGACCCTAATGGAACCATATTTGATATTACCCACACAGGTTGGGGTGGTGCTCGAAAGGACGGGCCTCCGACAAAAGACGATTAATGAAATTCACGTGCCTGGAACTTGGACCCCGTTCTGCAAACAACAGGCAATCAATGTATTTTCCAATAAACAAGCGATTGTCATAGGTCCGACCCCGCCGGGCACAGGCGTAATGGCTTCCGCCACCTTTAATGCTTTTTCAAAATCTACGTCACCAACTAATCGGTTTGTTCCGTTCTGAGTTTTCTTTCGGTTAATTCCGACGTCAATTACGATGGCTTTTGGTTTGATCCAGTCGCCCTTTATCATCTCTGGCTGGCCGGCGGCTGCAATTAAAATATCAGCTGAGCGGCAAAGATCCGGTAGGTCTTTTGTATGAGAATGAGCGATTGTGACAGTACAATTGGCTCTGAGGAGTAATTGGGCTAAAGGTTTCCCCACGATATTAGATCTACCAACTATGACAGCAGTTTTGGAAGTAAGGTCCTTACATACACTATCAATTAGGATCATACAGCCCCGAGGCGTACAAGGTACTAGCCCTTCGTTGCCATTTGAAAGGGCGCCGACATTCAAGGGGTGGAACCCGTCAACATCCTTGTGGGCCCTAATACTTGCGATAATATTTTTTTCAAAAATTTGGTGAGGTAATGGTAGCTGTACTAAAATACCATTTATATCGGGATTTTTATTGAGTGTGCCTATTACAGCCAATAAATCTTTTTCAGAAATATCCTTGGGTAGGCGCTTACCATAGGAAACCATTCCCACCTCGGCTATTCTTTTTTCCTTATTCTTTATATAAACTTCGCTGGCCGGGTCCTCTCCAACTAGCACAGTTGCGAGACCCGGAATAATTTTATGTTCTTTTTTCAAAATATTTGTGCGTCGCTTAATATCTTCCTGAAGCTCCGCTGAAAATTTTTTGCCGTCAATAATACAA
>DEBE01000092.1 GCA_002348425.1 Alphaproteobacteria bacterium UBA2964
CGCTTTCGCCTTGGAGTCGATGTCGGGGGCACGCATACCGACTTAGTTTTGTTAAACGTTAATTCTGGTGAGATTACCGTCGAAAAAGTATCCAGTACTCCGCATAATCCAGCTATTGGAGTCCTCGAGGGAGTAAACAACTTTGTTATCAAAGGTACACCACCGGATGAGATTGCTTTTTTTTCTCATGGTACGACGATTACAACTAATGCATTGCTAGAGATGCGAGGCGCCAATGTGGGTTTACTAATCACTAATGGTTTCCGGGCTGTGCAGGAGATACAAAGCCAAGGCCGTGATGGAAATCCCTTTGATTATTTTTATGATAAGCCGCCCCATCTTGCTCCCCAAAGCATGACTTATGAAATTCCCGGTCGTGTAGACTGGGAGGGTGCAGAACTTCAGCCGTTAGATGATGAGAGTGTAAGAAATGCTACGCGATCATTGAGAAACGCTGGGGCCACCTCCATAGCAGTCTGTTATTTATTCTCCTACGCTAACCCCTTGCACGAGGAGCGCACGCGTGAGCTAATTCTTGAAGAGTTCCCTGCTGCTCATGTGTCGCTATCTTCGGAAGTATTACCCCGTATTCGGGAATGGCCTCGACTTTCGACCACACTTTTAAATGCTTATCTTGGCCCGGTTTTAGTAGATTACATTGGAGACCTAAATAGCGGTTTAGATGATGGTGGCGTAAAAACTAAACAAAGATTCTTAATGCAGTCCAATGGGGGTGTAATGCCCTTCTCGGCCGCGGTTCAGGGGGGGAAAACTGTATATACCCTTTTTTCTGGTCCGGCGGCAGGCGCCCAGGCAGCGGCTTATCTATCAGGACAAGATGCAGATAGAGGCATTGTCACACTCGATATGGGGGGGACCTCGGCGGATATCGCCTTTATTGAGGGTGGAGAACCACTTGAAGTAACCGAGGTAGTTGTTGCTCGTCGTCCACTTGGTGTGCCGGCTCTTGATTTGACTACGATATCTGCCGGTGGCGGCTCGATTGCTTGGATTGATCGAGGAGGCTTTCTATGTGTAGGACCTCAAAGTGCTGGAGCCTCTCCTGGTCCTGCTTGCTATGGTAAGGGGGGTGACAATCCTACGGTTACCGATGCTGATATTGTCTTAGGTTATTTGAATCCTGACTATTTCCTAGGTGGCTCTCAAAGTCTTGATGTGGAGGCTTCTGCAAGGGCTTTGGATGAAAAAGTAGCCAAACCTCTCGGGATGAGTGTTCATGAGGCAGCGGTTGGGGTCCGCCGTATTGTTGATTTGCGTATGGCGGATGAGGTAAAGGTTTTTGGAGCAAAGCGAGGCGTCGATCCTCAAGAATTTTGTCTTCTACCTTTCGGTGGTGCAGGGGCAGTGCACGCAGCTTCTGTAGCTGAGGAGCTTGGCATTAAGCGCATATTTGTACCACCTAGGCCTGGGGCATTTTCCGCTCTGGGTCTGCTTTGTACCGATATAGTCCATGATTATGTACGCTCAGAACTAAGGCCAATGGAGCTTGTAACTCCCGAACACGCTGAAGAGGTCTTTAAAGAATTGGAGGCGAGGGGTTTAGCCGAGTTGGAAAAAGAAGGAATAACACCTGAAGGCGCATTTTTTGATCGTGAACTAGATGTCCGTTATACAGGTCAGGGTTATGAACTCAGGGTTTCTCTAGATGGGCTTGGTGGTAATGCAGGTATTACCCAAGGAGATATGCATGCTGCCCGTGAACGGTTTGATGAACGCCATTCACAAATTCATGGTCATGCAGCTAATGACCGCGCAGTAGAAATCGTAAGTTATCGTGTTCGATTAAGGGTTAAGGTGCCTAAATATGAGCCACAGCTAGCTGGAAAATTAATCGAACAACCGGCACCTGAGGGGTCCGTTAAAGGAAAAAGAATGGTGTTTTTTCAGGCAGATAACGCGACGGATACTACCCTATACGAGCGCGATTTGTTGCCAATGGGAGCTCGAGTAGATGGGCCGGCAATTATTGAGCAATTTGATTCAACTATTGTAGTGCCCGGAAGCTGGGTCGGTCAGATTGATGGTCTGCGGAATTTAATTTTGAGTAGGGGTAAATGAAATGGATCCCGTAACTGTACAAATTTTACGCAATAAAGTTTCAAGTCTTGTTGACGAAATGCACTACCATTTTTATAGATCCGGCTATTCGACAATCATTCGAGAGTCGCGTGATTTCAGTTGCGTAATCCTTGATCGTTTAGGACGGCTGATAGTTCCACCTCCGATGTTCTT
This sequence comes from Alphaproteobacteria bacterium UBA2964, assembly GCA_002348425.1. The sequence goes on from DEBE01000092.1 coordinate 2,254, forward strand.
TCATGGAATAGCATACCGCACATTTGTAGAAAATATATTCAATCATTACGAGATGAATGAGATAAATGATGGAGACGTTTTTGTCTCAAATCATCCCTATGAGGCGGGGATGCCGCATGTTTCGGATATGGGTTTTGTCGCACCGATAATACACGATGAACAACTGATCGGATTCTCTGCGTCTATAGCTCATAAAGCAGACATTGGTGGAACTAACCCCGGAAGTACATCTGCCAATTCCACAGAACTTTATCATGAAGGCTTGTTATTGCCTCCAATTAAGTTTCACCGTTGCGGGAAACTGGATCCTGATATTGAAAGGGTAATACTTGGTAATAGTAGACATCCTGATCTTGTGCGGGGTGATATTCATGCACAAGTGGCTGCAACCAATATGGGTGTTAAAAGGATGAAAGAAAATGCGGCCCGATTTGGTTCTGATACAGTTAGTGACGCCTTCAAGGCAATACTAGATGGGGCGGCTGAAGAACTTCGCAAAGCGATAGCGGAATTACCAGATGGAACCTCCTATGCTGAGGGGTATATGGACGATGATGGCGTAGAAAGAGATACACCTGTTAAATTTGCGGTTGCCATTACAATAAAAGGCAATAAGGCGACTTTTGATTACTCTGATAGCGGTCCACAAGCTCGCGGCCCTGTAAATTTGCGACCGGCAATGGTAGAGGCTTGTACATTTTATTGTCTTGTTGGTGCGTTGGGTCCAAACGAACTACATTATAATGGTGGGATGAGTGATGTAGTAGAATTGAAATTCGCACCCGAAACAGTAACTAATGCTAGTCCGCCAGCGCCAGTCTCTTCCTACCAAAAAGCAAATCTACGACTAGTGGATGTAATCCTTGATGCAATGTCTAAATTTACTCCGACTCGTGCCATAGCTGGTTCTGGCTCTTCAGGCTCTTTGCTAATTTCTTGGCAGGGTGGTGGTCGAGCAGGCCATTCTACCATGCAGTACGAAATCATGGGTTCGGCCTACGGGGGTGGGTATGGCCATGATGGTTGTTCGATGACGGCCACACATCTTTCAAACTTACACATCACACCAATAGAGATACTTGAGTCGGAATATCCTTGTCGTGTTACGGAGATGTCGGTAATTGCAGATTCTGGCGGTGCTGGGGAATATCGGGGTGGTGTTGTTTTTCGACGACGTTATGAGCTTCTACAGGATGCTATCGTTGTGAGACGTTACGAACGTGCAAAATTTCCGGCAAATGGCGTCGCAGGAGGGAAAGATGGACAAGCGAGTAAATTTATAAAAATTAACCATAATGGCTCAGAAACCGAACTAGAGGCGGCAGGTAAATATGAGATGAAGGCAGGCGAAGGTTTCTATATGGAAAAAGCCGGAGGCGGTGGGTTCGGTGACCCAACCAAACGAGATCCAGAGTTAATAAAAAGCGACATAAAAGAGGGATACATTACTTCGTTAGGTGCAGAGAGGGATTACGGCTTTAAAGAAAATTAACTTTGGTCAGGTCATGAAAAAAAGGGCCGGAAGATACTCCGGCCCTTTTTGTAGTCAAATGACAATCAATGGTTATTTTTTTCCAAAGATTAGGTTGCGGGCGCGATTTACGGTCGCCGGTGATGTGTCCATCAGGTCATTAACAATTTTTTGAATATCTTTACCCGCTATTGGGTTGACCTCCAACCCCCGCTTGTATGCATCCTTGATAAATGCCTTATTTTTGGTAATTTTTGCAAATGCAGCCCGTAAAGGTTTAACCAATTTTTTGGGCGCTCCAGGAGGCAAAACTAGACCTCTTCCTAAAACGGAAGCGGAGCCGAGCATCATTGCCACTTGTCTATCTTCCTTGTTTGATAACAATTCACGGATCAATGGAACGTGTTCAATACCCTTTTGTTTTGTATATCCGCTTTGAACCAAGGGGATAGCATAGTTATTTTTGTTTTGTTTCATACCTTTAAACCATTGCGGTTTCGCGGAAATCCAGGCAGTCCAACCAAGCGCTAGGCCATGTACTTCGCCCTGTTCCATAGCGAGTTGCATTTTACGAGAACCCTTGTAACCCTTAATGATTTTCATTTTGGTTCCAAGCAAGGCATTTAGCGTTGCAGGAATAAGAAATGTAGGAGATCCTTTACCGCTCGATCCCATCGTGATTTTTTTCTTTTTGAGATCATCCATCGATGTCACGCCGGAATCTCTTCTCACAACGACTGTGCTGTTCTGACCGAAAACTCTACCGAGCCACGTCATTTCTTTGCACCTGTATTTAACTTTTTTGGGACGTAATAACTCAGATACGATCGACATTTCTGGAGGCATTAAGAGTGTCCTGCCATTTTTCGGCGCAACGTTGTAAAAGAAGTTTGCTGCTTTAATTCCACCAGCCCCAGGCATATGCTGGACTACCATATTAGGTTTTCCAGGAATTACTTTATCCATGTGAGCGCCGAGTAGTAATGACGTCCTTCCATATGTTCCACCTGCACCATATCCAACAAGAATCGTAACAGTTCGTCCTTTGTACATACCAGAAATATCTGCAGCAGAAACTGGTGTAGCCATAGCCACTAATCCCAATGCTGCCATGGCAGAAAGTCCATTAAAAATTTTACCTATCATCCCATCCTCCTTTTGAATTTATTATTTTGTCAATTTAAGAAACATAATCTAGTTTGGAACGGCATAACCAGCCAAAAATTGTATTAATATCAAAAAAAATGCCGTTAATAGTTTTTTTCATAACTTATATTCACCTTTTTTACAGTTGATTAATGCTTTGATGTTTAATTCAAACCATAGAGGCGTTTTGAATTATTATCGAGTATCTTATCCGCAGATTTTTCCGGAACCTTGCCGTCACTTCTGAGTTTTCTCAAGGCCTCGATTTCCGTTGATGTATCACTGTGGCCATAATCTGTTCCTACGACGATATTATCGTCGCCCACTGCGTCTAAAATATATCCCAAATCATCGGTTACTTGGCAGGCTATAAACATATTATTGTCGCCTAGTGGATCCGAAGATAACTCGCGGCCGAACCTATTAATACGTAATTCTAAATCATTGAGTGCATAAGGTACCCATTGGGCACTCAGTTCGACGAAGCCCCAGCGAACTTTTGGAAATTTTGAAGGTATTTGGTTGAAAAGTAGATCATGAAAACTTCCAACACCTGTGAGTTTAAACCGGTTGAAACCCGGATCCGTGCGGTATGCTTCATGAATGGCAAAGCTAGCAATACCTGAATGTAAGCAAATTGGAAGGTCAAATTCTTCGGCCATTTCATATAGGGGGAAAAAGTATGGGTTTGAGGGAAGACGATCTGTTTCCATCGCCCGAACGAAGATACCACAGGCACCATTATCCTTTCCGAACTTGAGTTCCTCACGGACTTTATCCATTGCGTAAAGTGGAGGACATACAACCCATCGCAGTTCTTGCGGCGCAGCTTTATTAATTTCGGCAAGCCAACGATTATATCCTTTGCAAATGGCATAATCAATTTCTGCATTTGTTGTGAGTGGGCGCAGGAATAACGTTGGATAAAGAACCTGGACATCGATTTCGAGCTCTCGCATATGATCTATACGGGACTGAACATCGCGCATCTCTCGGGATTCTTCAGAAGTATCGAGACCGACATTTACCTGTTTGTTATGGATTCGTCCATCGACAACCCAGAATTCCTTGACAAGATTACCACTCGAGCCGTGCAGCTGTTCCCCAGTCGATTGAGTTACAACCATTGGCGCAAACTTTTTATGTTCCGCGTCCATGTGTTCCCATGTCATTGGTGTTTCAAGAACGTGAGCATCAGCATCGATGGTAGCCATATATTTCTCCCTACCTAAATAGTAACTGGTTTCGGCTCATAATCCAGCGCAAGCATAATCATTTTTTTAAATTATCCAAGTATGATATGGTCACTTTTACGAATGAATTCCAAAATTTGTTTACATCAAGTTTGTTTGTAATCTTCAAAGCGTGATACCTTTTAGATAATGAAACTGCTTAGCTTATGGATATTATTGATTGGGGCGTCTTCAATGGTTGGCGTCCTCCTTCATTTGGCAGGGTTCCCCGCTTCTTTCCTTCTTGGTCCAATGCTCGTTGCAATAGTATTTTCAGTAAATGGAGCTAATTTAAACGTCCCTCGACCGTGGTTATTGTGTTCGCAAGCTATAGTGGGTTGTCTTGTTGCACAGTCTCTAGATCCGTCAATTTTGATGACAATAGCAGGTGATTGGGCTGCAATTTTGTTAGTTGTTGCTACGACTGTTTGTGCGAGTACTTTTGCCGGCTGGGTTATTGCGCGTACTGGTTTATTGCCCGGAACGACAGCGGCATGGGGGTGTTCTCCAGGGGCTGCCACAGGAATGGTGGCTATGGCTGAAGATTTTGGTGCAGATCCTAGGCTAGTAGCATTTATGCAGTTTCTAAGGGTTACCCTCGTCGTAATTGTCGCTACCCTTGTTTCGAGAATGTTATTTGATGTAAGTGCTGCCGACCATCCATCAGGAGTATTAAAGCTATTTGATTCCCAGTTTCCAGATCTATTAAAGACGCTTTTTGTTGCAGCTGGTGGGGCTGTGGCAGCAAGGTTGTTAAAAGTTCCATCTGGAGCTGTTTTTATTCCATTGATTTGTGCCGCCTTCTTGCAGGGTATGGGTTTTTTTAAAATAACTCTGCCCCCTTGGTTATTAATTTCTGCTTTTGCTATAATTGGTTTATGGGTCGGGCTGCGTTTTACACGTGAGACTGTACACTATGCTATTCGTGCCTTGCCAATCATGCTGATTGGAACAATTACTTTAATTGGTTTATGCGGGTTTTCAGCATTAATGTTGGTTTGGCTAATTGGTACTGATCCGCTGACCGCATTCCTGGCTACAGTGCCTGGTGGCCTAGATGCAATTGCGATTATTGCGGTCGATAGCAACGCCGATATTTCATTTGTTTTAGCGTTACAGACAGTAAGATTATTTATTGTAATCGTTACCGGGCCCCTCTTAGCTAAAATGATATGCAAGCTTCTTTGAAAAACAACTATAGGGCCGGGTTTTTTAAAGCGACTAGGTTTTTAGAAAATTGATTAATGAATTTTGGATCATCATTGTCCCCCACTGCAATTTATTACCTCGCCAGTGATAAATTCCGCATCGTCTGATGCCAGAAATGCTATCGCCGCAGCCTGCTCTTCGGGGGTTCCTCTTCGACGAAGTGCCTGTTGAGAACGACTATTTGCAATCATTTCCTCTCTATATCTCTCGCTTTCTTCTTTAGGAAGATCCTTTACTTCAATCCCAGGCTTTATAGTTAGTCTTGACGTTATTCGATCTGGAATATCTGTCCCCCCCGGTGAAACAGTATTCACTCGAATTCCATATCGTCCGTATTCCATTGATAAAACCTTAGTGAGCGCTAAAATCCCGCCCTTACTAGAAGCGTATGGCGCGCGGTATAGGCCTTGAATCGATTGTGATCCGAGATTTATTATTGAGCCTTGTTTTTGATTCATCATAACGGGGAGGACGGCCCGACAACACCAAAGAGTAGGTTTTAAAGATCGTTCCAACTCGAGTTCTATCTCTTTTTCGTCATATAGGTGGAATGGTTTCATCCAAATCGTGCCACCGACATTATTTACAAGAACATCTATTCTCCCATATGCATCTATTGTTTGTTCAATAAGTTCTTGGGCACCTGAAAACGTAGTTAAATCGGATACGATCTTGATAACGTCTGTGCCGTGTGCCTTGAGCTCATTTGTCGTTTTACTCGCGCTTTCATCAATCCTGTCGGAAACAACTATTTTTCCACCTTCTTGAGCCATCCTTAGGACTGTCGCTTTCCCAATTCCTTGTCCGGAACCGGTGACAATACAAACTTTATCTTTCAAGCGCCGCGCTCCAGCGGCGCGTATATCAATATTGTCTGTCATATTAGCTCCTTTTGATTAGCGGAATCTTAGATAGAGGTATGCGGTATACCGGGTTTCACTCTCATTGGATCCCCGGGTGCTTCGCTAAAGGGCACATTTCTCGGGAGAACAAAAGAAGCTGATCGAATTGCTTGAGTTTCCGGATCAATTCCAGATGGCTTTTTTCCCTTTTCGAGATCGAGAGCGGCTTTGGATAAACGGCTACGCGCCATTACAATTGCTTTGTCGGTCAAAACTAGATTTTCCCGAATTCGGTCTTGAATCGGTCCCATGCTCTCCTGTAAAGATGCATCCTGCATGGCAATTCCTTGGACACCACTGTACGTTGCGCGCGCTTTCTGCGCTGCTCGGTCTATTAAATAGTCATTCTCTTTGTTAATTGAGGGACGAAAGGTTCCGGGTATTAAATCTACATGCAGACCTCCTCCCTTTTGCATTATTTTTAGTTCCTTTTGGTTTAATGGCCTAGATGGGTGATAGGAAAAAGTCCAAGCAAAACAATTATGGTCATCAATAGGAACCCAGGCATGGCCATTTAAAGGATTATCGCCGTAGGGAGGAACAATTGTGTACCAAGGCATAATCCATGGTGTAACCCGCCAATAAAATTGTTCATTTTCTGCATTTCTACGCACACCAATACTCAATCCGAAGGGGGCTTCTTCGACTTCAAATTTCGGCTTTCGGTCGGCCATATGATAATTTGAACCCTTCGACCCGTGATGTAACGGGTCACTTTTGAGTTCGCCACTATGAAGAAATCCAACATGGCTTGAGTCTATCCCACCCTCAAGAGCCTGCAGGTAGTTGCACTCTTCCCAACGTTTAGAATGAAAGAATTGGCTTTCTGGTATACTTGTCCATTCAAAAGCTGGTGGAGGGGGTTTATATTCTAATGGTCCCATATAAGCCCAAACTATTCCGCCTTTCTGCACGCAGGGGTATGAGGTAATTTTTATATCTTTACAATAATCACTATTTTCTGGTTCAGAGGGGATTTCTACGCATTGGCCAGTATAGTCGTATTTCCAACCATGATATGGACAACGAATACCTTTTTCTTCATTCCGTCCGAACCACAAAGATACGCGGCGATGTGCGCAAAATTCTTCGATTAACCCAATTCTTCCATCACTATCACGAAAAGCGATCAGTTTTTCTGATAAAAGAGTTACCCGTACCGGAGGACAATCAGGGTCAGGGACTTCAGATGCTAAAAGAAAAGGAATCCAATATCTACGGAAGAGGTTACCCATGGGTGTTCCTGGACCAGTTTCCGTAACAAGTTTGCTTCTCTCGATTGTTAACACAGACTTTTCACCTCAAGGATAATTTATAAGGGTCTAGCAGAATTAATAAAAACATTGATGGCCGCCAAGGCATGCCCATAGTAATTGGTAATTTCCGTTGAATGCTTTGTTCCTAAAAATTTAATACAGGTTTTTATTTTTGTTAAGATAATTTAAATCCTAACTTAATTTAATTTAAACCATAAGGACGAATAAGCATTGATGCGGACACTCATCTATTTTTCTTGTTGTTATTTTTTTCTGACTTCCATGATAGTAAACGCTAATGACTTAAAGAAAATTAAACTTGAGTATGAGGTTTATATTGGCGGTTTGCGCGCAATAACAGCTAATCTGCATAATGCTTTTAGCGAGAAAACGTATGACACAACACTTAATTTACAGACCGAGGGTATCACCGGTAAATTGTTCCAATGGTCCTTTTCCGCATTCTCTTTTGGAGAGATAAAAAAAAATAAAGTTATTCCATGGAAAGCGGGTCGCGATAGCACCTGGCGGGGAAAGAAACGTAGTGCACGTCTAACATTTGGTAGGGGCGGTGTTCCAACCGTGACATTGATCCCTGATCCAGAAATGAAAAATAAAGAACAAATTCCCTCAAAAAAGCTTATGCATACACGAGACTTAACAGGAGCTCTTGTGTCTCATTTATTTCGTGCGGCAGCAACTAATTCTTGCGTTCGATCCGAACGTATTTTCGATGGAAAGCGTCGTTATAATTTGATATTCGAAGGTCAGATTGAGGAGCAATTAAAGCGTGACCAATATTCACCCTATGGAGGGCCAACCTTAAGATGTCAGTTTAAGATGGAAAAAATAGCCGGTTTTCGCCCTAAAGCCTCTCGCTATAAGTGGATGTCCGATGGTTCAGCTCGTATTTGGCTAGCCCGGGTATTTCCCAATACCATGATGGTTCCAATACGTTTGGAAGCTGACACGACTTTCGGAGGATTATTTATATATCTAGTTTCCGCGACCCAAATTCATAAGGGAAAAAAAACTGAAATTAAAAGAATACAAAAAACGGCAAAATAAAGTTTAATTGCCATTTTTCTGGCTAATATTGATAGCACATTGTATCTATGATTTTCCATCCATTGGAATTTAATTAGCTGATTTGTGTTAAAATATGCGATGTTTAATTTTATGCTTATTGGAAATTAAGAAAGATGTCTGAAAATAGACTTGCTGTAGTAGTTCTTGCTGCCGGGATGGGTGCCCGCATGAAGTCCCAGTATCCAAAAGTTCTGCATCCTGTGGGAGGAACACCAATGATCGGCCACATTTTAAAGCGGGCAAATCTTATTGGTGCGGATCGTGTCGTTGTTGTGACGGGACCAAAGATGACGGAGGTTATTGAATTTGTAGCTCCGGTAGAAGCAGTTATTCAGGAAAAGCCCCTTGGTACTGGCCATGCCGTTCTTACCACTCGAAATATCCTAGAAGGTGCAGCTGATGATGTGCTGGTGCTTTTCGGTGATACGCCCTTACTAACCGAAGATACAATGAAAATGATGATTGAAACTAGGCAAGGTAAAAATAACCCGGCGGCCGTCGTTCTAGGTTTTACTCCCGATGACCCTCTAGAATATGGCAGATTAGTAATAGGAGAGAATGGCCAGCTGGAAAAAATAGTTGAATTCAAAGATTGCGATGACGAAGAAAAAAAGATTTCCTTATGCAACGCCGGGATTATGGCCATGGATGGTAAACGATTATATGGCTTGCTTGACCAAATTCAGAAC
>DEBE01000120.1:0-2509 GCA_002348425.1 Alphaproteobacteria bacterium UBA2964
GACCCAACTAACGTGTTGTCTTCCATAACATTATCAACTTTGGCTGTAATTATTTCTCCAGGTTGATGATTTCCGTATACTTTCATTGGGAAAAACTGGTCCGTATAACCTGTATCATTTTGCTCCAGTAAAACAGTTTCAATTCTGCCAACTCTTTTACTCAGGTGTTCTGCCACTAACTCCGCCCCCGCTTCTCTTAATAATCTTGCTCGCATCTTTTTTATGTTAGAGGTGACTTGAGGCATCTTTGCTGCGGGTGTGCCGGTTCTCGCGGAGTAGGGGAAAATATGTAGGTGGAGCAGTTCAGCCTCAGAAATTAAATCAATGGTCTGTTTGAACATTTCTTCTGTTTCCGTTGGAAAACCGGCGATTAAGTCAGCTCCTAGCACAATATCGGGCCTTATTTCCCGCAACAAAGTGGAAAGTTTGATAACATCATCTCTTAAGTGACGCCGCTTCATTCGCTTCAAAATCAGATCGTTGCCCGCTTGAACGCTCAAATGGAGACTGGGCATGAGTCTTTTTTCATTCGCGATCAAGTCCAGTAAATCTTCATCTATTTCACTGGGGTCTACAGAAGACAGCCTTAATCTTTCTATGCCTTCCACATTTTTTAGGAGCCGTTTTATCATCGTTCCAAGTCGAGGTTGACCAGGCAGGTCAGGCCCGTAAGACGTAATGTCGACACCCGTCAAAACAAATTCTTTATAACCATTTTTAATAAGCAACCTAAATTGCTTAACAATTTCGCCTATTGGTACCGATCGACTATTACCACGACCATAAGGGATTATACAAAAAGTGCACCTGTGGTCGCATCCTTGTTGTATTTGTGCGAAGGCCCTGAACCGTCCTTTGAAACCAGCTACCATTTGTGGGGCAGTCTCTTTTATGTTCATAATGTCGTTAACAATTACGCGTTCAGTGGAAAGTCTCGACCAAATATCCGGGCTAAGCTTTTCCTCATTGCCAATAACGTGGTCAACTTCAGCCATATGCTCAAATATTTCTGGATCTATTTGCGCTGCGCAACCGGTGACTACTATCTCGACATCTGGGTTTTGCCTGCGCGTTTTCCTTATGGATTGCTTTACCTGCCGAACAGCTTCAGAAGTAACCGCGCAGGAATTGAAAACCACGCGTGATACATTGCTTTCGGGGGGCAGATTAGCCTCGATAATCTTCGATTCGAATGCGTTTAGACGGCAACCAAATGTTTCAACTTTGCTCTTCATTATTTTACTCTTCGTCATTTCATCCAAGAAATGTAGTTAGTTGCTTTTAAAAGCAAAGGTTTTATTTGAACAGAGATTTTTGGCTAAAGAGAAAAGTGCCCATTAAAGCTAATTTCAGTGGGCCCGGTCATTGATACTCTATTATTATCCTTCCACTCAATTATAAGTGTTCCACCGTCTAGCACTATATCAGCTTTTCGATTGGTTAGGCCTCTCGATGCTGCCGCCACTAGAACTGCACAGGCGCCAGATCCGCAGGCAGCGGTTTGACCAGCACCTCTCTCCCAAACTCTTACTCTAACTTTATTTTTATTCTCTACCGTTGCAACCTCGACATTTATTTTATCAGGGAACATTTCGTGGCACTCTATTTTTGGCCCAATTTTTTCTAATTCAAATAACTCGCAATTCTCACTGAACAGAACGGCGTGTGGATTTCCCATATTCACACATGTGAATATCTGGTGGGGCATATTTTCCAAAACTAAGTCTCTCGTGTTAGCTTCTCGAGCTAGTGGTATTTCATGCCACTCGGTACTCGGTTCACCCATGTCGACCGTTACATCTCCTGTTTTAGTTCTTTCACAAATAAGCAGTCCACCAACAGTTTCTATGCGGAGTGTGTTAGCTTGTCTTTTGCTCATTATCAGTGATGCGACGCATCGCGTTCCATTCCCGCAAGCTTCGGCGCTAGTGCCATCTGGATTTTTAATATCAAGAAAAAGGTCGCCATTGCGGCGAGCAGGCTCAATAGTCAAAAGCTGATCAAAACCAATACCTCGTCGCCGATCTGCTATTTTTTGTACGGAAGGCTTAGTTAGCCTAAACTCTAATGATTGGTTATCAACAACAACAAAGTCGTTGCCCAGTCCATGCATTTTGGTAAACGGGATTTCCATTACCAACTTATAAAGTTTTTTTTGCTGGTAGCCAATCTACAAGTGAAGTTAGTATGCCACGTTGGTTGATTAAGCGATCAAAGGCAACTAGCCAAACGAAAATCAGAAGAGGAGAAAACAAGTGATTGTCGTTGAGCAAAAGGATCTCGAAGACCTTGTAAAGAAAATGATTCAGGCGGTTGGAAGTGAGGAGCTCGAAGCAAAAGTCGTTGCAGATAATTTGGTTGAGGCAAATCTTATGGGGCACGACAGTCACGGTGTTGGGCTTGCACCTAGGTATATGGGGCATGCGATAATGGGCACACTAACTCCCGGTGCGGAAGTAACCAAAATTACGGATAATGGTGTTTATCTTCTTTTGGAAGGCAATATGGG
>DEBE01000120.1:2919-4733 GCA_002348425.1 Alphaproteobacteria bacterium UBA2964
TTGGACTAAGAAATGTTCATCACCTTGGTAGAATCGGTGCTTGGGGGGAAATGTGTGCTCGTGCAGGTTTCATTTCAATCCATTATGTTAACGCCACAGGCCACAAGCCTTATGTAGCTCCATATGGTGGATATGAGGCAAGATACTCTACTAACCCATACTGTACGGCTATACCGGCAACCGAAAAAACTCCTATGTTGGTTTTAGATATGGCTACAAGTCGCGTTGCGCAGGGTAAAGTTAGGGTCGCCCATTACGCTGAAAAACAAATGCCAATGCCAGATGCTTTAGTCGGCCCTAATGGAAAACTCACGACTGACCCTGGAGTTATGTTCAGAGACCCTATGGGAGCTCTCTTGTCGTTTGGCGAGCACAAAGGCTACGGATTAGCACTTTTGTGTGACATTTTGGCGGGTGGTTTGGCCGGTGGAGGAACAGCTAGACCAGAATTAAATACAGGCGAAACGATTAGAAATAATATGCTGACAATAATCATAGATCCAGAGCAATTTAATTCTGGTGGATCGTTTAGCGCCGAATTCGATAGTTTGGTTCAGTTCGTCAAATCTGGTCAGCCAGCAGAAGGCTTTGATAAGATAAGAGTTGCTGGCGAACCAGAACAAGAGACCATGACTGAACGGAAATTGAACGGTGTGCCAATCGACACAAATACCTGGGAAGAAATGATGAAGTTAGGTTGTGAAAATGGACTGGCACCCAATGATTTTGATTCTGTAGCGAAACGAATTGTAGAATAAAAATGGTGTGCGACTGAATTGTTGTGAAGGAATAGCTAAGGCATCACTGAGAATAAGTTGACTATTTTCTAATTTCTTATTAGTTTCTGCGAATTCTCGGCAGTTTAATCGCTGGGGGCCTAAGTGGTCTAACGTCCGTCCTCGAGTTTCGAGCACGGGCGCGTAGGTGCTTGGTGGAATTTCTATCGTCTAACTTGACAAGAGGGCACATAATTGTTTGATGCGTTATCCGACAGATTAGGCAATGTTTTTGATCGCTTGAAGGGAAAAGGTTCTCTTAGTGAGAGTGATGTTAACGCGGCAATGCGCGAGGTAAGGATAGCTTTGCTTGAAGCAGATGTCGCAGTTGAAGTTGTAAAATCATTTATAGACGGGGTTAAGGAACGAGCGGTCGGTCAAGAGGTTACGAAATCGGTAACACCTGGGCAGCAGGTCATCAAAATCGTTAATGATAATTTGATTGAGATGCTAGGGAAAGAACCGGCTTGGATAGAGCTGAATGCTGTTCCACCAGTGCCGATACTAATGATTGGTCTTCAAGGTAGCGGAAAGACCACTACCGCGGCGAAAATAGCATCCCGTTTAACACGGCGAGATAAGAAAAAAGTTATGATGGCGTCCCTAGATGTTACGAGGCCCGCTGCTCGGGAGCAACTTAGGGTGCTAGGTGAGCAAATCGACGTGTCAACTCTCCCAATGGCTGAAGGAGAAACCGCTGTTTCAATTGCAAAAAGGGCAATGGCCGCTTCTCGACTTCAAGGCTACGACGTGGTTATTCTTGACACTGCAGGAAGAGTGACAGTCGATCAGGGTTTGATGGACGAAATTAAGCAAATTAGTGAAATCACTAACCCCGCTGAAAAAATATTGGTGGCGGATGCGCTCACGGGCCAGGATGCGGTGACTACGGCCAAAAACTTTCATCAAAACGTTGGTGTTACAGGAATTGTTTTGACACGGATGGATGGTGATTCCCGGGGTGGAGCTGCCCTATCGATGAGGTCTGTTACAGGGGTGCCAATTAAGGCTGTTGGTACTGGTGAGAAGTTAGAAAAC
>DEBE01000032.1 GCA_002348425.1 Alphaproteobacteria bacterium UBA2964
CAACACCATATTTTTCAAATAATGGCGTTGGATCTATGTTGAGATGTAATTTCGTTGTCAAAGATGGGTATTTTGCTTCGCAAAATTCTTTTGCCTCAACAAAAATAGTATTATCGTCAAAATGAAACTTTAACACATCATCCTGAGCATGATCTCGAAGAGTCCTTTTAACAATATCCAATTCTTCATAAATCAATGCTGGAGTATTTTCTTTATCGCGTTTTTTGAGAATTTCATTCCAGCAATTACGATAATAATTGATTTCATATTCAAGCGTTTGACAATTTTTACCTTCTGCTGCCGTCCTTAATACAAATCCTTCATTGTCTTGACGCAATTGATTGGTTAGAGACAGTAAACGCTCACGCTCTACTTCATTTGTAATTTGCCGAGAGACCGCAAGGCGAGAGCTATTCGCTTCATAAACTATAAAACGTCCGGCAAGAGAAATTTCCATAGAAACCTGAGGCCCCTTTTCTCCGAATGCATCCCTCATTACCTGAACACAAACACTTGCTCCCTCGACCAAACTATTATGTCTGCTTTTACTATCCGAAACATTATTGAAGGGTAAAAAACCTGATTTTCCAACTCCCAAGTCAATAAAAGCCGCCCCGATACCGTTAATAACTCGTTCAACACGGCCAAGATAAACATTACCTATAATACTGCCAAAGTCTTTTCGGTCGAGAGACAAATCAACCAAAGAACCATCTTCAATTGTTGCTATACGAAATTCATTTCCTTGATTTTCTATTAAAAATTCACGACCCATGGTTTTGGTTTTCCAATTTCTTTTTATTGTGGGAACTGGAACCCTAACCCTACAAGTATTTCATATGTTTCAGATAATGGTAATCCAACAACATTCGAATAAGAACCTTTGATAGACTTAACAAACCTAGCCGCCTGTCCCTGAATTGCATAACCACCGGCCTTATCTTTCCATTCCTGTGTCGAAAGATAAAACTTCACCTCATCAATATTTAGTCTCTTAAATAACACTACTGTGTTAACACTACGACTAGCTAAATTTCCGTTTGGGTCCATAACACATACAGAACTTATAACACGGTGACGACGGCCAGATAAAAGTTTTAGAAAATCACTCGTTTCTGAACGGTCTGCAGGTTTTGATAATATCCGTCTTCCACATGCAACAACAGTGTCGGCCGAAATAACCCAGCGACCTTGATTCCTCTTTGCCACTACTTCCATTTTATGTTTAGCCAGACGTTCAGCCAAATTTTTCGGAGATTCCTTATTTATAGGTGTTTCTTCGATATCGGCAGGGTCTATCAAAACTGGTGAAACCCCAATTTGTTTCAATAAATCTAATCTTCTTATGGAAGCAGATGCCAATACCAAATTAGAATCTTTATCTGGCATACTTATTCCTTACCTATAAACAACATTCTAAAATCTATCTTCAGAAAATATAAACGAATTACCAATTTAAATAATTCAAATTAGATACTAATTAGGTTTGCCGACGTCTCAATGACAAGGATAGAGCGTGTGCATGTAACCCCTCTTCATTGGCCAAGGTTTCTGCGCTATCGCAAATCTTATCAAACGAATTTTTATCACAACGAATCACTGATGTTCTTTTTAAAAAATCTAGTACGCCCAACCCCGAGGAAAACCTCGCGTTGCCAGCTGTCGGCAGTACATGGCTTGGGCCCGCTATATAATCGCCAACTGCTTCAGGTGTAAAAACACCAAGAAATATTGCTCCAGCATTTCTCACATTTTTTAATATTATATCGGGATTTTCAACCGCTAGTTCCAAATGTTCAGGTGCTAATCGATCAATAAGACCCGCAACATCATATAAGTTTTCGACGATTATTATTGTACCATTTTTATCCCAACTGCTTCGGGCAATTGGTTCGCGAGGTAAAGTAATCAGTTGCTCTTCGATGGTCTCAGTTACAGTGGCAGCAAAAGGTTCGCTATCACAAATTAGAATAGGTTGCGCATTTTCATCATGTTCTGCCTGTGAGAGTAAATCCGATGCAATCCAACTGGGGTTATTGCTTGAATCAGCCACAACTAAAATTTCTGATGGACCCGCAATCATATCGATACCAACAAGTCCAAAAACTTTACGTTTAGCCAACGCCACATAAGCGTTTCCCGGCCCGACAATTTTATCTACTGGCCTTATAGTTTCTGTTCCATAGGCTAATGCGCCGATGGCCTGGGCACCACCCATACGATAAATTTCATCTACACCGGAAATAGAAGCTGCCGCTAGAACTGAAGAATTCAAATGCCCATCCGGTGCAGGAACTACCATAACTACCCTCTCAACACCGGCTACCCTCGCTGGAACCACATTCATCAACACAGAACTTGGGTAAGATGCCCGCCCGCCGGGTACGTAAACACCAACTGAAGACATCGATGTCCACCTAGAACCCAAATTTACCCCCTCTTCATCAACATAGTCGTAGTCTTCAGGTAACTGTTTTTTATGATAAGTCTCTATTCGCATTTTGGCGTGCGTTAAAGCGGCCACAATTTCATTTGGACAACTCGATATTGCTTTTTCAATTTCCTCTTGTTCAATTCTCAAATCAAAGGAGTTGGACAATTCTAAACGATCAAATTCTTTTGTATAACTTAAGATAGCCTCGTCACCATTTTTCCTTACACTATTGAGAATAGAACATACTGAATAATCAATCTCTTCATCTATTTCATGGCGAGAAATAACTAAATTTTGCAGCTGTTCTTCGTAATCTTTGTCCATGAAATTGATTTTATTAACCATTTACGGCTTCCCTTATCCTCTCAACCCATTTTCCGAGTAGTTCCGGTTTTGTTTTAAGCGCAGCGCGATTGACTACTAAGCGTGAACTAACGTCCGCTATATGTTCGACTTCAACCAACCCATTCTCTTTCAGAGTCTTACCTGTATCGACTAGGTCAACAATTCGTCTCGCCAGCCCAAGCTTAGGTGCAAGCTCCATCGCCCCATTCAATTTAATACATTCTGCCTGGACCCCCCTAGCGGCAAAATGCTGCTTGGTAACTTCCGGATATTTTGTAGCTACGGAAACATGGCTCCAACGCGCTGGGTCATCGTCTTCTTTCAATTCTAATGGCTGCGCAACCATCATTCTACATTTGCCAATTTTTAGATCTAGAGGAGAATAATTTTCTGGATAATCAAACTCCATAAGAACATCGCTGCCAGCGACTCCTATATGAGCTGCTCCAAACGCAACAAAAGTAGCTACATCAAAGCTTCGCACGCGTATGATATTTAGCCCACTTACATTTGTTTGAAATATTAAACGACGGTCTCCATTATCATGAAAACTACTTTCAGGTTTTACGCCTGCCCTCTCCAATAACGGCAGCGCTTCATTTAAAATCCTGCCCTTAGGAAGGGCAAGTATAAGTTTTAATTTTTCTTCCAACAATCTACATAACACAGCATTTTAAGCTCTGTTATCCTTTCTCGAGTCTATGTTCAGGTCGCCATTTTGTTGGCCACGGTGAATCCAAGTCCTGCAAATGACATAAAATTTCATCTATCTCTAGTCTCACTTCAATACCTGCAGAAAAAGACATGTCGATAATTTTTTCTTCTGCCACGATAGAAAGAAGCGAGATTATTTGAGATTTTCTGTATTGGTCTAATCCCTTCTGCCGCACGGCAGTAACTGTGTCAAAACAAATCCCACAGTGAACCCGCTCATAACCTACGATACCCTCTGGTTTTTTTTCTCTATTATCTTCCCATCGAAACCGATTTGCGACAAATGCGAAGCGGGATTCCTTTTTTAAGAAAAGCATTTCATTTACAGCAATCAGAGAATCCTGCAAAACGGTGGAGATAACAGACAGGTCTTCTTTGTCATTAGCTCTCAATTTCAAGAGTTGACCTTTGGTCATACATCAAGCCTCTCAATATTTGCTCCACAGGCAGCAAGCTTTTCTTCAATTCTTTCGTAACCACGATCAATATGGTAAACGCGATTAACCGTTGTTTCGCCTTTAGCCACAAGGCCCGCTAAAACCAACGAAGCTGACGCCCTCAAATCAGTTGCCATCACGGGTGCTCCAATCAACTCTCCAACACCTCGGACTAGTGATGATGCACCATGCACAGTTACATTAGCTCCCATACGAGCAAGTTCAGGAATATGCATAAAACGATTTTCAAAAATCGATTCGGTGATCATCGCAGCCCCTTCCGCAATACTCATTAAAGCTGTCATCTGCGCTTGTAGGTCCGTTGGAAAGCCCGGAAATGGTTCTGTCATTACATCCACACCTTTAAGTTTCCCATTACGTTTGACTTGGATACCACCTTCAGTTTTTTGAACAGAAACACCCGCTTCACCAAGTTTATCCAACACAGCCTGAAGTAATTCCATTCTGGGACCTTTTAAAATTATATCGCCTCCGGTTAACGCTGCAGCCATCGCATAAGTTCCGGCTTCTATGCGATCGGGAACAACGATATGTTCCGTTCCAGATAGTGTCCTCTGACCTTGTATAACCAAAGTATCGGTGCCTATCCCATTAATTTTAGCGCCCATCTTAATTAGACATTCTGCTAGATCACCGACTTCGGGCTCGCGAGCAACATTGGTCAAGACTGTTTCTCCATTAGCCAGACAAGCAGCCATAAGTAGATTTTCAGTAGCTCCTACAGAAACTATAGGAAAAGTAAATTTTGTCCCTTTTAAACCATGCGGCGCTGAAGCAGTAACATAGCCCTCTTCCATTTGAATTTTTACACCCAGTTGGCTTAGACCCTTAAGATGAAGGTCAACGGGACGGGCACCTATAGCGCAACCTCCCGGTAAAGAAACCCGTGCCTCTCCCGTTCTAGCCAACAATGGCCCTAAAACAAGTATTGAAGCCCTCATCCGACGAACCAATTCATATGGAGCCGTTGTATTTTTAATTTTCGAAGCTTTAAGTTTAAGAGCCCTTCCGGTATGACCGCCATCTCCCGCCTCACCCGTCATACTAATGTTAACACCATGATGGGTTAAAAGGTTAGCCATAGTACTAATATCAGCTAGATGCGGTAAATTATGCAGAACAATTGGGGCATCTGTTAATAGACTAGCTGCCATAAGCGGTAACGCCGCATTTTTTGCCCCACTTATTTGAATACATCCAAAGAGAGGACTGCCGCCTTTTATTAGAATTTTATCCATACTGAGGTGGATCCCTTAATTTTAAAACTCATTGGAATGGGTTTAACAAAAAGACTTAGAGAATAGTAGACTTTAAAATCGACAAAACATTTACTCACATCCCGATTTTTAATTATCGATGTTTTCAAACTCCTTTCTTTCACGCTTTTGTTTTTTTCGACGAAGTAAGTTAGTTCGTAATGCTGCAGAACGCCTTCGACTTTTCTCATCATATTTTTGAGTAGAAACCGACTTGCTCATTTTTTTGATTTTCTTATCCTCAATTCAAATACATCAATTCGTTAAGCCACATTTAAATAAATATTATCACATTAGTTATTAACTTTGTTGTTTTATTGCATGGACATGCCTGTCATGGCATTGTAAGCCCCTCACACTTAGAAGCCGCCGTAACTCAGGGGTAGAGTACTCCCTTGGTAAGGGAGAAGTCGTGAGTTCGAATCTCACCGGCGGCACCATACTGTTCTATGAATACGAGCATTTTCAAAGTTTTAAAAAATTTAAACCTATTAATAAGAGGAGTTTCAATTATCGATATTTAGAATTTATGTCATCGATAGTTGCTGAAAGAACCGCATCACTTATATCTTGATGATTATATTCAAAAATTGTCTTCCTATTATTGTTATTTAAACTTTTATCGTAGGCAGGATCATAATGAAACTTCAACAAATCATAAGAAAGTTCTTTCCATAAAGAATTTTTAATTAGGAAACGCCAATGTCGAGTGCGATTTTGATCGTCCCGGCCTGGAATTTTTTCTATTAATTTTTCTAATCGCTCTTTATCCTTGGTAAGGTGTTTATACTTTTTAGATAGATAATATGCACGACAGTTACGCGGCGCTTTTATGGTTATTTGAGGTGAGGTTTTTATAAATTTCCAAAGCACAATTGGTATCTGTCGTTGACCAATCTTCTGACTTTCCGATTCTAAAAATACAGGTTTGTGGGGTTCAAAATGTCTAAGCCTATCCATAATAAGAGTCTCAAATCTTTTCTGACTCGGTTGTTCAATTTTTTCCAACTTCCCTAATAAAGACCCTCGATGAGACGCGAGCTTTTCTAGATCTAAGACCTGTGCTCCATATTCTTCCAGGCCGAGTAAAATATCTGTTTTTCTGTTACCCGTACGACCGGCAACTACAATGTAGGAAAAATCCTTAACTAATTTCTCAGTTTTACTAATAACCGATCGGCGATAGGCTTTATAACCACCTTTTAAAACAAATGTGCGCCAACCTATTTCACTACAAACAAGGGCAAATGATTTGGACCTCTGCCCCCCCCTCCAACAATAGACTAGGGGCCTAAAGTCTCGACCCATGTTTTCTAGGGTATTCTGAATGTGATTAGATATGTTTCGAGCCACAAAGGCCGCACCTAACTTGCGCGCTTCGAAAGGCGAAAGGTTATTATGCCTTGTCCCTATAATTTGACGCTCTTCATCGGATAATACCGGTAAGCTTATGGCCTCAGGAATATGATCTTCTCTGAATTCGCTAGGCGATCGTACGTCAATAATTAAATCGTAATTTTTGGTATCCCAAACATCTACATATTTAATCGGAGCACTCATAAGTATTTGTCTTTCGAGGGTATTTTTTAATAACTATCAAGTATATCATCCACTAGACCGCCAAAGGTATCCCAAGGTGCATTAAGATAACTATAATTAGTCACAACAAAACTTGGACCGGCATAAAACCTCTCATATTGCAAATGGCGTCCAGCAAACTCGGATCCTATTAAATCCCAAGCTAGTTTATAAAGTTTCATTCTATCGATTGCGCTTTGCCCGGGAACAGACCAGTACTTTTCGAAAGTATTTTTCATCTCTGAGTTCTCTATAACTGAAATATCTGCGGGCATTTGAAACGGCCCACCCCCCATTAAATCGCGAATAACATCGCAAATCCTTGAATAGTTGGTAGTACACCAATGCAACGCTGCATACATGTACCGCCGATTAATGTTTATATAACCATCAACTAAACTTTCAGGTTCATTCAGCTGTCCTTTTATCATTGCCTCCAGTGCTGCCTGTTGAGCTGCTAACTCACCTAAAATGCCTTGAACAGCTGGTATATGCCCCACACCGTTAGCCTCAACAATTTTATGCGCTATACCGACGATTAGTTTCAATTTTTCAAGAAATCTTATATTGGATTGGTGATTACCCATGGAATGCGATGGGGACTTAACATAAATACCTCGGGACATCTCTGGATTATCATGAACAAAAACTTTTTCCCACGGCACTTTAACATTCTCGAATACAACCATTGCATCCGATTCATCAAAGCGCCAAGAAAGTGGATTATCAAACTCTGTGACAGCGTACTTTTCTAGAGACTTTCGTGACCAAATTGAAACCCCTGTTTCATTTAATGGCACAGCACAGGTAATGGATTCTTTTTCTTGGTTTGCTCCTAACGGAAGCAGGTTACCAACCCAAGTCTCATTACTGAAAATCGCAGATGTTCCCAGCATCTTCATTCCATTAAGCGTAACGCCGCTATCATCTTCATCAGATACACGCAGCGTTGGAACCGTCATTCCCTCCCGTTCATAAAGTTCCGGTTTTCGTGCTCCCTGTGGCGGCAAGACCGTGTAACATGCAAAAATATCATTATCACGCATATGCTCATAATATTTTATTATATTGCTCCCGTAGCCTTTCCCAATTTCTTCAAACATCTCAGGTTTCATAGCAAGACCTGTGACAAAGCTAGCCACATGATCCGGTGACCGCCCTAACAAACCATGAGACCACTCGGCTATTCGACGATGGGTCTCCATCCTCTTTTTTAAATCTTGATCGGTTTTCGGCATTAGGAAATATGAACTATATTGATTACCATTATGCTCATAAGACATGACATCCCTATGTTCTGGTGCTGCTTTCATGTCATAAATCAGTGAAAATGAATTTGCGGCATTACGGAATGCTTCATGAGTAGTGATATCCTCGACCAACTCATTACCTAGGTACACTCGGCGACCATCACGTAATCCTTCGAGGTATTCTTTTCCAGACTTTAACATTGACACACCTTCTTCCGTAGAAAAGTTTTTAAATAAGTTACAATGGTCCCTACCAATATTGGATCTTTTACAAGTCTAAATTCAGAGTATGGTATTAGAGCGCTCTCTTAACTCAAACGAACTAGATTTCCTAAACTTATTTGCAGATCGAATTACATTGAGAGTCAGGGGTCTAAGTTTATAATCCGCAAGCTCTGAAAGAGAAACCCAGCGTGCGTCAGCTGCATCATCGCCAGCTACAATCTCGCCACTTTTCCAATTGGCAACAAAATCTACCAAAGTATAATGAAATTTCACCCTGTTGTTATCATCATGATTAATACTGTTTATTACATCTATTAGGCCTAAATTTTTAATCCGTACATTTGTTTCCTCCAACACTTCTCGACATGCCGCTTCTTCGATTGTTTCACCGATTTCTTGCGCACCGCCAGGAATACTCCAGCTATTCAACCTTGGTTGCTTACCTCGTTTCGTCAACAACACGTCACTTTGACGAAAAACAACAACGCCGACACCAACGAATGGTCTACCGGGATAAGCTCTTGCATGTTCGTTCATTAATAACCACCCAAACACCTAATCTTATATAACGCTGCTACGTCTTACCGGAAAAAGTAACCAAATTAACCCTAAAATCTCCAATAAAATAACACTTATAAGAGCGACTTGATGTCCAACCGGATCATAGGTTCCATCTCCAAGAGGAGGCCATAGGCCTATTAATACACCAATGCCCCATTGGAGAATAAATGCACTAATAAAAATTAACATGTTTTGCGCAGTATTAACTTTACCAACCATGTGACTGGGAAAAGTTTGAGAAAGTAACGCATAAACCAACAATGTCGATGACCCAAAAAAACCAAAACCTGCGCATAAATATAATGATAGGGAGGTAAACTCTGCTGCTATCATAATTTGAAATAGAAGCGATAGCATGACACCTGCTCTTACAACAGAAATTAGCCCTATTCCCAAGTGTTGTAATTTATCGGCAATGACGCCCATACTCATAACCCCGACCAGCATCCCAATATTAAATATCAACATCGAGGTAGCCACTTCACCTCTTGTTTGTCCAGCCACATCAGCAAGCCAGGGCCCCATCCAGAGAGCCTGATAAGAAAGAAATACACCTCCATGAATTAGTGTAATTACTGCTATTTGCCAAAAAAATCGATCCCTATAAATAGCAATCAAATCACGAAATTGGTCACTGAAGTTATAATCAATATTATTTTTTCCATTAAAAGTATATTTTTGATCGGGAATAACGAATGCTGTCAGTAAGACTAAGAAAATAGTGAATCCACTGAGGATTAAGAAAATCATACGCCAACCAAAAAGATCGGCCATTAACTCCACCGGAATAGTTGCGGTTAAAGCCCCGAATGTACCAAATGTCATGGTGCAAGCGTTAACAAACGGAAGCCTATTAATAGGGAACCATTGCGCATTAGCCTTTAAAGCTGCCATCAGACAACCTGAAACACCCAAACCAATAAGACTTCTCGCTGTTATAAGCGCGAAAATGGAATTACTAATTGCAAAAAGAAAACTACCTAAAGCTGCTATGATTAATAGGATTATTTGAACTCTACGGGGACCATACCGATCCAAAATTACTCCTAAGGGCGTTTGAAAAGCAGCAAATAAAATAAAGTAAATACTTGTAAGAAACCCTAAATCAGCTGCAGTAAGCTGCAGATCAATGGCTAAATCGGAAGCAATTACAACATTTACTGTCCTAAAGAAATAAGAGAGAAAATATCCAATTCCAAATGGAATTAAGACAGTTACAAACAGACGACGTTCTATATCAGTCTGAAATGCTTTATTAGGTGGAGTTGTATTCATATATTAAGTTCCCTCTCCCGGGACGCAGGAATGGTATAATTGATGATTCTTATCAATTGTCAAATGCTGAACACGTGACACCGCAGCCTATCGAAATTTGTTATGGTTGACTGAATACTGTTCCATCTGCAATGTGCCCACACGATGAAATCAATTTTACAACAAAGTGATGACTTAAATAAGGGTCGTACAACTTCTCGAGAGATTGTCGAAAAAGCTTTAGCTAAAATCTATGATCAAAATGGGGAAGGTAAAAGGGCCTTTATTAAGGTTTTTGCAGACAAAGCACGTATGGATGCGGATATTCAAGATACTCTGCGATCCAAAGGAAGGCCAAAATCTGCAATCGCCGGACTACCGGTTTCAGTAAAAAGTCTATTCAATGTTGCAGGTGAAACGACAACCGCAGGGTCTACAATTCTTAATGGAAACCCTCCTGCTAAAAAAGATGCAACCTCAGTAGCTCGCCTACGTAGCGCTGGAGCCATCATCATAGGCCACACAAATATGACCGAGTTCGCATATTCCGGACTTGGTATTAATCCACATTACGGGACTGCTAAAAACCCTTGGGATAGAAAAACTGGCAGAATACCGGGGGGTTCATCTTCTGGGGCAGCAGTGTCCGTAACCGACGGAATGGCAAGTTTTGCCCTCGGTTCTGATACTGGTGGCTCCATACGCATACCCTCCTCATTTTGCGGTTTAACTGGCTTCAAACCGACAAAGCAGCGCGTGCCGGCCTCTGAAGCCTACCCTCTGGTTCCAACACTAGATACTGCGGGGCCACTAGCTCCAACAGTTTCCTGTTGTGCATTAATTGATTCCATCCTTGCCGGTGAAAAACCAAAGAAGCTTAAGAAAAGAGCCTTAAAAAACCTAACATTTGCTATACCGCAAACCCTGGTACTCGACGATCTTGATGAACATGTTACCTTATGTTTTTCCAACGTCCTAGAAAAATTATCAGCTGCTGGAGCGAAGATAGTTGATATTGAGTTTCCCGAGTTAGGAGAGATTCCAAGAATAAATTCCGGGGGAGCTATTTACGCTGAAGCTTTCATTGCCCATCGAAATTTAATTGACAGATATTCTAGTCAGTACGACCCTCGAGTCCGGCAACGTCTTCTGCGAATCAAAGATATTACCGCTGCCGATTATATAGTTGCAATGAAGGAAAGAGATCAACTTATCGAAAAGGCAAATACGGTTACTAGAAATTTTGATGCCCTAATAATGCCAACTACTCCTACCATTGCCCCACCTATCAAAACCCTAGAAGAGGATGAAGAATTATATATCAATACAAATACTCTGACACTTAGGAATACATTTTGCTTCAATTTCTTGGATCGGTGCGCATTATCTATTCCAATGCATCAAAGAGATGAAGCACCCACAGGTTTAATGATAGTTGGGGAAACGATGGGCGATCATAGCTTATTATCAATAGGTCAAACTATTGAGGAGGCATTAAATTAATGCAACATGTTACTGCAGGTTTCCCAGAGGTCAGCCCAATCTATCTCCAGCAAACAGACTATTTTGATTTTAATCATGAGAGAGTTAAGGAATTTTCAAATAGCGCAATCGAAGGGGCTCAGACTAATAAACAAAAGGCGATTAAACTTTTCTACGCTGTTAGAGACCAAATTCGCTATGACCCTTATAGCATTTCCCTAAATCCAAAACCATATAAAGCGAGTGAA
>DEBE01000029.1 GCA_002348425.1 Alphaproteobacteria bacterium UBA2964
GCAGAGGCGGAGGGTTTTGATGATGCCTTAATGCTAGATTGGCGTGGACAGGTGGCGGAAACAACGGGGGCAAATGTCTTTCTTGTAATTGATGGTTCGATTCATACCCCTACTCCGGATTGTTTCTTAAATGGAATAACTAGAAGAGCGGTTATAGATCTTGCGCGTGGCCATGGGATTGAGATTATTGAGCGGGCAATATTTCCTGAAGAGTTATCCAAAGCTGATGAAGTTTTTGTGACGGGCACTGCGGCGGAAGTGACCCCCGTTGGTCAAATTGATGAAATGAAATTCAAGGTCGGTCCAGTTACCAAATTATTGCTCGAAGAATATGATCACCTTGTACGTCAGACACAATAATCCCAAGTAATTATAGACGGTTTCTGTCAATTAATTTTTACTTATGTATTTTCAGTTTCCCATTTCTTTGCTTCTCTTTCATCATTGTCCTGAGCCTCAACCCAGCTATCACCGGACAGGCTAGATTCAACCTTCCAAAATGGCGCTTTGGTTTTTAGCCAGTCTATAAGAAAATGACAGCTTTCTATTGCGGCTCTCCGATGTGCGGAAGTAGTTGCCACGAGAACGATTCGGTCACCAGGTTGAAGTTTGCCAAACCTATGAATGATCAATACATCATTCAAAGGCCACCGCTGATTTGCTTCCTTTTCAATTTTTCTAAGTTGTTTCTCGGTCATCCCAGGATAGTGTTCAAGAGTCATTGCACTAATGTGTTCCTGATTAGCCATGTCCCGCACAAGGCCGATAAAACAACTCTGCGCTCCTATGCCAAAATGCTCATCCGTCATTTTGGAGAGCTCAATACCGACATCAAAATCCTCTTCCTGAACCCTAATCACCTATTTATCCTCCTGTCATCGGTGGGAATAGTGCAACTTCATCGTCTGGATCAACTCGAGCATCTAAAGTTGTGATTTCTTGATTAATTGCCACCCGTATTAAGTTTAGGTTCTGAAAAGCTTCGTGATATCCACCCCCTCTTTTTTTAAGCCATTTAATCAGAGCGCTAACATCCTTAATATGGGTCGGTAAATTGACTGTTTCCTGCACTTTACCAATGCGAGCGCGCACCCATCCAAAATATAATAACTGCATTAGCCAACCTCGCTAAATGGCAAAAAATCTACCATATTTCCTTTTTTTATTGTTGTTTGCTCCTCGCTTAGTTCAACAAGTCCATCTGATTCAACCATAGAAGTCAGAATTCCTGCCCCGCTAAGAGGAAATTTCTCTGCTTGGTACACACCTTCTTTCCCAATGCTAAGCGCTGCGCGAATCCATTCTCTCCTCCCTCCTTTCTTTTCATAATTGAATGCGGCTGGTACTCGAAAAATTTTTGGATCAATTTGCGTTGCCCCGTTGAGTAATAATAAAGCGGGCCTCGCAAAGCGCATAAATGTAACCATACTGGCTACAGGGTTTCCAGGGAGACCTATGAAGGGAACATTTTTGATTTGGCCGAAAGTGATGGGTCTTCCGGGTCTAATGGCGACCCGCCAGAAATATAAACACCCTATCCCGGCTACCGCTCGTCGAATGTAATCTTCTTCACCTGTTGAGACGCCGGCGGACGATATTATAACATCGTGTTCGAAGGCGGCACTAATTAAAGTTTCACGAATAACTTTAATTTTGTCCGAGATAATGCCCAAATCACTTACCTTACAACCGAGTTGATGGAGAAGGGCTGATATGGAATAGCGATTAGAATCAAAAATCGTTCCCGGTCGTAATTTATCACCTATATCACAAATTTCATCGCCCGTAGAAAAAAGAGCAACGCTTAATGGGCGGTAAACTAAAAGTTTTTCTATACCGATAGAGGCAGACAATCCAATTTCTTGGGGGCGGAGACGTTGTCCCTTCGTTATTACAATATTACCAGGTTTAATATCTTCCCCCGCAAAGCGGCGATTGGCCCCTCTTTTGACCCCTTTTGGAATTATAACATTATTGTCTTCAACTACACAGTCCTCCTGCATCAAGACTGTGTCAGGGCCATTTGGCATGGGTGCCCCAGTAAATATCCTATAGGCATTTCCCATATTTGCTGTTTCTATTAATGGGTGCCCAGCTGTAATTCGTCCCTTTATTGGAAGTTTAGTCTCCTCGGTTTGGGAGATGTCATCAAAGTATACGGCGTAACCGTCTACAGCTGAGTTATCATGGGCGGGTACTTCCTGCTTTGATTTTAAGTCTGCGGCTAAGATCCGCCCAATACCATCTGCTAATTCCACTTCTTCTGATTTAGAAATACATGTAAGTCTTAAACGTAACTCATTTAATGCAGCGTCGGTGCTAATTAAGTCTTCACCAAAGGCAAAGCAGTCATCTTTTAACTGTCCCATAACTACATCACCTCTGAGGATTGCGATTTGAGTTCACAAATTTCCTCGATGAACTCTGCAATGGCTTGAAAGTCATTAATATCTAGATGCTTAATATTTGTCTCCAAAATTCTATCGCTGGCTATTCCAATAATATGGGGGTCATTTGGGTATAGGAGAGGTTTTTTTAACTTACTCCGGTATACCTCTAATTTAGGGTGACTGTGATTTTTAAAGCCCTCAATGAGAACAATATCTACGGGTTCCATTTTTTTTAACAAAATTTTTGGATCTGGTTCAATATCGTTTTGGTTTTCATGCATAAGGGCCCAACGCTTTTCTGACGAAATCATGACCTCTAATGCACCTGCATCCCGGTGTTCAAATGAATCTTTTCTTGGTTTATCAATATCAAATTTATGATGGGCATGTTTAAGAGTAGAGACGCTATAACCCCTATTTATTAAATTCGGTATCAACTTAATAATTAAACTTGTTTTTCCACTACCACTCCAGCCGGCAAACCCAAATATTTTCATTATTATGGTTCCTCGGTACTCTCCTCGGTCTTTTTGATTTCCTCAGAGTTGTCTTTAAACTTCTCGGTTATATCCATATGATTTAATCCTGTCCGTAAATAATCATATCCGGTAATTAGAGTTAAAAGAGCTGCAAACCAGAGCCCGGTTTCTCCAATCAATCTTGTCTCCATAAATTCTGGACCTGCATCGCCCACAATTAGAAAACCTATAGAAAACATTTGTAATGTTGTTTTCCATTTGGCCAATACACTTACCGGCATGCTCTCGTGGTTTCCGGCTAAAAATTCTCTTAAGCCGGAGACTAGGATTTCTCTGCATAGTATAACAATGGCCGGTAGCACTACGAGGCCAGTTATTTGGCCACACCCAGTCATCATGAGCAAGGTCGCCGCCACTAGTAGCTTGTCGGCGATAGGGTCTAGGAACTGTCCAAGAAGTGATTGTTGATTTAAAGCACGCGCTAAAAACCCATCAAAAAAATCTGTTATAGCCGCTATTCCAAAAAGTGTACAGGCAAGATAACGCCCAATATTGTTCTCTAAAAACAGCAAAGCCACAATTCCAGGAATAGCCGCAATCCGAAATAAGGTCAGTCCGATTGGAATATTTCTTAGCATTGGTTAGCCCTGATCCTATCGTGTCTGTTTCTATGCTTTACGGTCAATTACTATTTTAAAAATATATCTTAATTATCTGAATGGAAATGTTCATAAATTTTTTGTGCTAAAGGTTGGCTAATGCCTTCAACCGTAACCAAATCAGCTACGCCCGCATCACCTACCCCTCTTGCAGAACCAAAATGGTGCAACAAGGCTCGCTTGCGGCTTGCACCAACTCCAGAAATTTCATCTAAAGGCGATTTACCCAGTTCTTTTTTTCGTTTGGTACGGTGGCTTGTAATAGCATAGCGGTGGGCCTCATCTCTTAGGCGTTGTAAGTAGTAGAGGACAGGGTCTGTTGATTTCAACTTAAGTGGTGCCTTGTTCTTCATATATATTTTTTCCTGTCCCGCATTTCTATCTGGTCCTTTAGCGATTGAAATTATAGGAATATTATTAATATCAAGATCTGTCATTATTTGGTGAACGGCATTTAATTGACCTCGTCCGCCATCAATGATCAAGAGGTCTGGCCAATTTTCTGATAAGCGTTGATTTGCCTCTATTTTGGAATGCCTGAATCGACGCTTTATAACCTCTTTCATCATTCCATAATCATCTCCAGGTGTTAAGTTTTCTCCCTTGATGTTAAACTTACGGTAGGCTTGTTTAATGAACCCGTCAGGTCCCGCAACTATCATTCCTCCAACCGCGTTACTGCCCGATATATGACTATTATCATACACCTCTATTCTGTTTGGTGAGGAAGTCAAATGTAAAATTTTCGCAATACATTTAAGTAAACGATGCTGAGTTCGACTTTCAGCCAAACGCCTCGCCAAGGCTTCACGAGCGTTAGTAAAAGCATGTTGGATCAGAGAAAGCTTACTCCCCCTCAGGGGGGTTTTGATTGTAACTTTGGCATCCGCACGAACAGATAAGGCGTCGGTTATTAATTTGCATTCCGGTAATTTTTCGCTGACCAGAATAGTTTTTGGAGGTTTTTTATCTATGTAAAATTGGGTGATGAAAGAAGAAATTATCTGCGAGGACTTAAGATCACTTGTATTGGTTGGGAAATAAGTCCGGTTACCCAAATTTTGTCCATTACGAAAAAAAAACACCTGGATACAAGCTAAACCACTATCTTGATAACCGGCAATTATATCCGCGTCGTCTACCGCTTGGACATTAATATCTTGATGTGCTTGAATTTGGGAAAGAGCTTTAACTCGATCACGATAAATAGCCGCTTGCTCAAATTTCATATTTTCGGATGCTTCTTCCATACGCTCTAATAAGTTTTTTTGTAAGTTTCGACTATTACCAGTCAAAAAATTTCGTGTTTCTTGAACAATTAAATCATAATCTTTGCTACTAATACGATCTACGCATGGGGCAGCGCATCTTTTAATTTGATACTGTAGGCAGGGGCGTTTTCTGCTGTAAAATATATTGTCCGAACAATTTCTTAGGGGGAATGCCCGTTGTAAACTAGCGAGTGTCTTGTTGACTGCTCCGACGGATGCGAATGGGCCGAAATATTCTCCTGCCTGCTTACGGCCACCCCTATGTTTTATTAGTTGCGGCCAATTTTTTGTATTGGTGAGCAATAAGTATGGAAACGACTTATCATCGCGCAGCATTACGTTGTACGTGGGCTTCAATTTTTTAATCAAATTACTTTCCAAAAGCAAAGCTTCTAGCTCGGTATGGGTCTCGACAATTTCAACTAGTCGTGTTGCTGCAATCATACGCTGCATTCGGATTGGTAGTTTGAACGGCCGGGTATAACTTGATACCCGTCGCTTTAGGCTTTTGGCCTTTCCGACATAAAGAATGTTTGAATCATCGTCAATCATTCGATAGACACCGGGACAATTATTGAGAGTTTTTACCACATCTTCAATAACATTAATGCCAAGTTCCAGTGATGGGGAAAATGATTTCTCTATCTTATCCTTCATTTGAACCACTTTGTATTCTGTGTGGTATACAAGTTTCTACAAATATTAGAATCATAAGTTTATTATCATTTGATAAATAATGATTATTTAGGTTTTCCACCCGTTTTGTGGATAAGTCTGTATATAAATAGTATAAATTTTTCTTATCCTGTTGCAATTATTCAAGATTTTATAAATTGCCTGAATTTTAGGCACTAAGCTGGTAGATTTTAAAAGTCCGAAAAAAAGTGGTGAATTTGGAATTAACATAAAAAAATCATGCGGAGAAAGAATCTTATTGCTTGACGTTTGAAGGATCTATTGGACAGCGTAAATTAAATTATGGATGTTATTGCAGACAAAATTTTATCGGAGGCGTTTTCGAATGATTTCTATACCTACGCTTGCTGCATCTGTAATTATATCAAGTTTTTCAATTCGTACTTTTACTTCCAATATTCGTTTGTCCTCTAAAATGCTTTCAGAAATATTTTCAGCAAGGGTTTCTACTAAATTGATGTGACCGGCGTCTATAATAGCTCGAATTTTTTCAACGACATTTTCATAGCATACAACATCCGATAGCCTATCTTTAATTGAGGCACTTGGTTCCGGCACAGCCATATCGAGATTAACTCTTATATTCTGTTTGCCATTCTTTTCATGCTTATGAATGCCGATAAGAGCTGGCAAAACTAGCTCACGAATGAATACATGACGAATGTTCAGGTCATCTTTACTCTGAGTATTTTGAACATAGTTTGATGTACTCATATACCTTATCCTTTATAAACGATTTCGTTTATTAAGTGAATTTTTCACAAAATACTATTATTCTGCGGGTGTATCACTATCAGTAGATTTCGCCCACTCAAGGTGTTGGCCACCATCTAATGCTATCATTTGACCAGTCATCGACGGAGATGACAAAATAAATTTTACTGCCTGACAAATTTCTTCGGGTGTTGTCCCACGATTTAGTGGGGTGTTTATACATTGGTCTTCGAATTGTTTATTTGTTTGCCTTGGACTGGGGAGGGCAGGGCCTGGCCCCACACCGTTAACGCGAATTCTGGGAGCCAAAGCCAATGCAAGGCTTTGAGTGAGAGCCCAAAGCCCAACCTTGCTAATAGTGTATGAAGTAAAATGCGGTGTTATGTTCCACACACGCTGGTCAATCAGGTTGATTACATTTCCATTCATATCTGTTGGCAATAATTTTGAAAACTGTTGGATTAAGAAAAAGGGAGCTTGTAAATTTGTTTTTAAATGATGCTGCCAGCTATCGACGGTGGCTGTATCTATGGAGTCAAATTCAAATACGGATGCGTTGTTAACAAGACAGGTAAGGGTGCCTAACTTTTGTGTGGCTTCATCAATTAAATATTGAGCTTGTTCCTCTTTCTCTAGGTCGGCATAAATAGCTATAGCATTGCCCCCGCTCTCATTAATATTTTCTACTAAATTAACGGCCTCTTTTTTTGAATTTTGATAGTGGACGGCTACCTTCCAGCCGTTATCAGCAAAGTCGGAAGCGATTGCCGCACCAATTCTGCGGGCTGCCCCAGTAATTAACACATTATTTTCTCTTATTGTCATTTGCACACAATGTTAAATTAAAAAAAACTAAAGCTTAATGTCCAATTTTATACTGGCATATATTTATATTGGTATATAAATGCAATAATTCTTGGAAAACTATTCAGTTTAGTGTTTTCCCCTATGATAAGACTTTTTACTTTTTTGGAATTCTGCGGCACGAATGCGCGCGGCTAGCCTTTTAGGCCCTGCCGGTTCTGTTTCCATTAATCCCAATTCATGGGTCTCTAATCGCTGAATTTCATCCCTTATCCGTGCCGCCTCTTCAAATTCTAAATCTCCAGCAGCTTTTTTCATATCTTTTCTGAGGTGTTGCAGATGTTTTGTTAAATTTTCTCCGATAAATTGATTCGGAAGATTGTCACCTGTGTCTACAGTGTAATGGTCTCCTTCGTAAACTGATTCGAGTATATCTCCTATGTTTTTTCGGATCGTTTGAGGAGTAATATTCTTTTCTAGATTAAAATTTTGTTGTTTTATCCGGCGTCTGTTTGTCTCATCAATGGCGTACTCTAAGGAACCGGTCATATTATCTGCATATAGGATAACCCGGCCATCAATGTTGCGTGCTGCCCGCCCAATTGTTTGTATGAGAGACGTCTTTGATCTCAGAAAACCCTCTTTATCTGCGTCAAGAATAGCGACCAACGCACATTCTGGTATATCCAAACCTTCGCGCAATAAATTTATACCAATAAGTACATCAAAAGATCCTAGGCGTAATTCCCGAATGATTTCAATACGTTCCAAAGTATCGATGTCAGAGTGAAGATATCGTACCCTTATCCCTGCCTCCTGCATAAATTCAGTAAGGTCTTCGGCCATTCTTTTGGTGAGTGTGGTAATAAGCACCCGTTGTTGTTTTTGCGAACAATCCCGGCATTCCGCCATGATATCATCAACTTGGTTTTCTACTGGACGCACAACACACAGGGGGTCGATTAGCCCTGTGGGCCTAATGACTTGCTCGACAAAAGATCCACTAGTTTGTTGGAGTTCCCAAGGGCCAGGAGTGGCAGATACAAAAACTGTTTGCGGGCGCATTCCTTCCCACTCCTCAAATTTCAGGGGTCTGTTATCCAAGCAAGAAGGCAAACGAAATCCGAATTCCGCTAAGGTGGTTTTCCTACTGAAATCTCCTTTAAACATTCCTCCAAGCTGGGGTACGGTAACATGACTTTCATCGACTATTAGAAGAGACTCTTCAGGAAGATATTCAAGCAATGTGGGTGGTGGCTCACCAGGTGCTCGACCGGTTAAATATCGTGAATAATTTTCTATTCCAGCACAATGGCCTGTGGCTTCAATCATTTCTAAGTCGAATTGGGTCCTTTGTTCTATTCTTTGCGCTTCCAATAATTTATTTGAGGCATGTAACTCCTTAATTCGACTATTTAACTCTCGTTTAATTCCCTTGATAGCTTGTTGCAACGTTGGTCTTGGCGTTACGTAGTGGCTATTGGGATAAATAGTAATTGAATCCAACTCACCAGTTTTACTGCCAGTCAGTGGGTCAAACTCGTGAATAAATTCTAATTCCTCTCCAAATAGAGATAGGCGCCAACCCCGATCCTCATAGTGAGCTGGGAAGATCTCCAGTTGATCACCGCGCACTCTAAAGGTACCACGAGTAAAGTTTTGATCATTGCGCCTATATTGAAGTTCTATAAATTGCCGGAGTAATTGTTCGCGCTTGACCAGGTCCCCAACCTTTAAAGGAATAGTCATTTCAGAATAGGTTTCTACTGAACCAATACCATAAATGCAGGATACTGAG
>DEBE01000002.1 GCA_002348425.1 Alphaproteobacteria bacterium UBA2964
TCTCGTTAACAAGTTTACCACTAGGGACGTCTCGCCATAACGACGTGCTGAGAGCACAAAACCTTCATCACTCCAATCCATAATTCTTTTATAATCGATTGACTGGCCCCTAGTACACGTACAATTCTACTAAACGATTCTCAAATATTAAAAAAGTGCTAGATTCAAAACCAGATATATACAAAATGCTCAGCCGTCGACATTTCATACAAAAAGCTTCCGGAACAATAGTTTTTCCTTCTGTAATCGCCCCCGCATATTCCAGGACTAAAATTATAGATGGTATCGCTTCTGGCGATGTAACAACCAACAGTGCTGTTATTTGGGGTCGAACAAATCGCAATGCTCGTATGTTGGTGGAATGGGGAACTACCCCGAAATTCGATAATACTATTCGTGTAGCCGGACCTGTCGTTACCTCACGGTCGGGATACACCGGGCAAGTTGTCATAAATCGACTACCACCGGGCCAAGAGATTTTCTATAAGGTCCAGTTTGGTGAAGACCAAATTAACCAAAGTAGAGTAGGGCACCTTAGAACCACAGACCCAAGCCAAGATATCACTTTTGTTTTTGGGGGCGATCAATGCGGCGGCGGTTGGGGAATAAACGCCACTTGGGGTGGTCTACGCCTTTTTAAGACTATGCGAGAAACCAATCCCAACTTTCTCATTCACCTTGGCGATCGCATCTACTCCGATCACCCAATTTTAGAGCGGGCTTCATTGCCTGACGGCGGGGTTTGGAACAACATTGTGACGCCTAAAAAATCATTTATCGCCGAAAGTATCGAGGATTACAGGGGTAATTACAGCTATAATTTTTTAGACTCTCATTATAGAAAATTTTGTGAAGATGTACCCACACTCTCTACTTGGGATGATCACGAAGTTACAAATAATTGGTGGCCCGGACGAGAATTATCGCGTCGGATAATGTTCAGAAAAGGTTATATTCAGAACGATGTTGATACCCTCGCAAACAATGGTCGAAAAGCTTTTTTTGATTTCACG
This sequence comes from Alphaproteobacteria bacterium UBA2964, assembly GCA_002348425.1. The sequence continues at coordinate 1,014 of DEBE01000002.1, forward strand.
CCGATGCAAAGGTTCCAGAGTGATCCAGAGCGCATTTTTAGAAAAATTTCATATGGAAAAAATTTAGATGTATTTCTTTTAGATCCTCGCAGTTACAGAAGCCCCAACAACAATAATCAGCAAGAAAGACCTAATGAAGAAACATCATTATTCGGAAAAAAACAAATTTATTGGTTGAAATCTTCTTTAGCTCAATCACGTTCCTTATGGAAGATAATTGCAAACCCTGTACCCATTGCCCATACAAGTAAATATCAAAGACCAAGATATGATAAGTTTTCGAATGGCAACGACGGACCGCCTTTAGGGCGGGAACACGAAATTGCTGATATTTTATCTCATATTAAAAAACACAAAATCCAAAATATTGTTTGGGTTTCTGCCGATGTACATTATTCCGCAGCTCATCATTTTCATCCTGACCGAGCAAACTTTCGAGAATTCCTACCATTTTGGGAATTTATTTCTGGCCCGTTTCACACTAAGCCGGGACGCGGGACACACTACGACAAAACTTTTGGCGCTCAACGACACTTTAGAACACCCCGTCCGCCCAAAGGAAATTTTCCTCCAAGTGCCGGTTATATTTATTTTGGACATGGAGAAATCAATGCAAAAACTGGTGCGTTAACCATTAGTATCAGGGGGCTAAAAGGGGAAAATCTTTATACGAAGACTATATCAGCCGCTCGCTAAAGATTTTTCAGTTCCCGAATTCCAAACCCATTTTTCTATAACGTTCTGGATCCTCTCTCCAATTCTCTCGAACTTTAACGAAAAGAAACAAATGTATGCGCCGATCGAAGTGCTGTTCAAGATCCTTACGAGATTGGGCCCCCACACGTTTCACCTGCTGACCGCCTTTACCCAAAACAATTCCCTTATGCCCTTTCCTCTCCACAAAAATCACCTGATTAATTTTTATACTTCTATCTCGAAGTTCTTCCCAGGATTCTGTTTCAACCGTTAGGGAATAGGGTAATTCCTGATGAAGAGTTAAAAACAATTTTTCGCGGGTTATTTCGGCAGCAAAAAGACGATCGTTCATATCGCTAAGATGGTCTTCAGGATATAGCCAAGGCCCCTCTGGGAGGCATCCACCTAAAGTAAGCAGGAGAGCATTAACACCATCACCTTTAAGCGCGGAAATCATAAAAATATCTTCGAAACACTTTGACAAATTAAGATTTGCTGCTAATTCCAAAAGTTGAGCTCGAGGTATTAGGTCGATTTTATTTAGGGCTGCATAAACTTTTTTCTTTGTGTCCTTTATGCCCTTAATAATCAGTTGAGTTTCTTCTCCTAATCCCCTTTCCGAATCAATTAGAAGAATGACTTGATCTGCATCCGCAGCTCCTACCCAAGCCGCTGAGACCATTGCCTTCTCCAACCGTCGATTTGGAGTAAAGATACCCGGTGTATCCACAAAAATTATTTGATTATTGTCCTTTGTTAACACACCAACAACTCGAGTGCGAGTTGTCTGAACCTTGTGTGTCACAATTGACACCTTACTTCCCAAAACACGGTTAATAAGGGTTGATTTTCCAGAATTCGGAGCTCCAATAAGGGCCACTATTCCACAACGAGTTGACTCACGTCTAATCATCACCATTTTCCGTGACATCATTTAACAACTTCAAAGCGGCAGCTTGTTCTGCAACCCTCTTTGAAGACCCCCGAGCTGTTTTAGGCTCGAAACCATCCAACACCACCTGTATTGAAAAAATAGGTTGATGGTCTGGACCCTCCTTTCCAATTTCCTTGTAAGAAGGCAGTCCTAATTTTTTCCCCTGTGCCCACTCCTGTAGGGAGGTTTTCGCATCTATTCTCGGTACTTGGGAGTTATCAGCTAGAGGACAGATGAATTTTTCTATTACTTTTCTTGCGGGCTCTAACCCACCATCACAATAAATTGCTCCAAAAACTGCCTCCACAACATCCGCCTGCATAGAATCATTCAATTTAGCACCACCACCGTAAATAATATAGTTTTCCAATTTCATATCGGCGGCTACCGAGGTTAAATTCTCTCGATCAACAAGGGCGCTCAAACGGCGGGACAATTGGCCCTCATTTTCGTTTGGATACCTATCCATTAAAAATTCACTTACTACTAAGCCCAGCACTCGATCGCCAAGGAATTCTAATCTTTCATATGTCTCTAATTTTGATGCATGAACGGAACTCGCGTGCGTCAAGGCCTGCGTTAATAACGACTCATTTTCGAAGTGATGGCCTATATCACGACAAAAATTAACTAATGAGTAGCCAACGTTAACCACTATTTAATACCCTGAAAAAACCTTTGGAATCTGGCCGCTTGGTACCAACCCCACGGCTCCAAAAGCGAAGCGGTCCCATCTGTCGAAAAGAATATTAGTTCCGCCCGCCCGACTAGGTTTTCGACAGGTATATATCCCACACCATTTATTCCATATCGGTTTGGAATTCTGCTATCCATAGAATTGTCACGATTATCGCCCAACGCAAAATAATGACCTTGGGGCACCAAATATTCTGGTGTGTTGTCAAGTGGGCCGATGTTTCCACTTTTTTCAATAATTTCGTAGCTTTTGCCATTTGGCAAGGTTTCGACATAACGTTTAGCGGCAATAAAATTACCATTTTCATTCCGCATTGGAAAAGGCTCTAATTCCTTCCGCTTAACTCTCTTATCATTGAGGTATAAGAAACCAGACTTTAGCTGAATTCTATCTCCCGGAAGTCCTATAATTCTTTTTATATAATCGGTCTTATTATCACTCGGCAATTTGAAAACAGCGACATCTCCCCGTTGAGGGGAAGCAGAGAATACCCGACCTTTAAATGGTCCTGCACTTAGAGGGAATGAGTGGCGGCTATAGCCATAAGAATATTTTGATACAAATAAATAATCGCCAATTAACAAGGTAGGTATCATCGAGCCTGACGGTATATTAAAAGGCTCATAAGCTGCAGTGCGAATGATCAAAGCTATTAAAACCGCGTAAATAATGGTCTTGGTGGTCTCCCAAATTGAATTTTTCATGTGATGTTTTTTCCAAAGTCAAACATTGGGATCAGGAGCAAAGGTTTTAGATCGACTGGTATTGATAAAGACATTTAGAAACGATGCTGTCAATCAATGTTGTATTATTTAACCAGTTGATCGTTTTGAGCAGAAATTATGACAAAGGCCTCTGCAATCGGAGGTTCATCAGTCATACTGATATCAATTTTTGAAGTCATACCAGCAGGTGTTATATCAGCTAATCTTTGTGCTGCCCCACCCGTCAATACTATATTAGGCTTTCCGCCTTTAAGATTCATTACACCCATATCCCTCCAGAAGACCCCTTGTCTGAAACCTGTTCCCAAGGCCTTGGAACATGCTTCTTTAGCAGCAAACCTTTTCGCATAACTAGCCACTCTATTCTCTCTATTTTCAGATCTTTGTCGTTCGAGATCGGTATAGATACGGTTTAAAAACCTCCCTTCAAAACGCTCTAAAACTCTTTCCAGTCGCCGAATATCAATTATATCAGTTCCGATACCCAGGATCATTTAAAGGACTCATTATCACACATTTGTAATCGAGCTTTGTTCATCAAATTACGCATTCTAATAATAGATTTCTCCAATCCCTCAAAGATAGCCTCTCCAATCAAAAAATGCCCGATATTAAGTTCCTTGATCGAAGGAATAGAAGCGACCATTTCTACCGACGAGAAATCAATTCCATGCCCCGCATGGCATTCTAACCCTAATTGTTTTGCGTGCGAGGCCGCTGCAATAATTCGTCCAAAAGTCTGGCCATATTCAATTGAACCAGGCTTCGTGAGACAGAACGACCCAGTATGAAGCTCCACTACCGGAACTCCCAATTTTTTTGATGAATCTAGCTGTTCCAAGTCTGGTTCAATAAATAATGATAATTTAATACCAGCGTCACCGAGTTGTTTAACGAAAGGTTCCAATTTAGCAATATTATTTTTAATCTCCAGTCCGCCTTCCGTAGTTCTTTCCTCTCTTTTCTCTGGGACTAGACATACAGCATGCGGCAAAACTTCTAGGGCGATTTCCAACATTTCTTCGGTTGGTGCCATTTCTAGATTCAACGGAAGTTCGATCTCATTTCGTAACATCTCAATATCACGGTCATTTATATGACGTCGGTCCTCCCTCAAATGTGCAGTAATGCCATCTGCTCCCGCTCTATGAGCTATTTCCGCCGCCCTTATAGGGTCAGGGTGCCGTCCTCCCCTTGCATTACGTAGGGTAGCAACGTGATCAATATTAACCCCTAAACGTAAATAATTACTGTCCATTTTTACGGCTAATCTATCCCATATAGAGCACGGGGATTTTGTTCGAGAATTTTGTCAGCGACACCCTTTCCTAAGCGACTATCTTCTCTGAGCAATTTAACCGCCAAAACTTCACTGGACGGATCATGATGCCCATAGTCAGTACCAATAACTAAATTATCCTCCCCAGCGTATTTGATGACATAATCCAAGTGATCTGTATTCTCACAGGCGACATACATATTATTTTCTTTTAACGGATTTTCATACCAGTCCCAGCCGTTACGCCGGAAACGATCTTCTAAATCACACAAAACGTACGGCACCCATTGTGAGCTAACCTCTATAAAACCCCACCTTACAGCAGGAAATTTTTTAGGAATTTTTTTCTCTAATAGCGTGTGGAATGCTCCGATAACTGCAAGTTTAAATTTTGTAAAGGAAGTATCTGTTTCGAAAAAATCATGATGGAAAACACTACCATTACCAGAATGCATACAAATTGGTAAATCAAGCTCCGATGCCACTTCCCACAAAGGATAAAATACCGGATCACCTATCGCTCTGTCACATTCTAAACCTCGCAAAAAAATGCCACAGGCATTATTTTCTTTTGCAAATAGTAATTCTTCCCTGATTAAATTTGGCGACCGCATTGGGGGAAGAGCAACCCACCGCATCCTACCATTAGACTGGTGGCTTATATCAGCAACCCATCTATTGTAAGCCCTAGTTAACGCTAAGTCGGCGTTAATATCGTCAGTTACTGGACGCAGATACAGGGTCGGATAAAGAACCTGAATGTCAATCTCGAGTTCATCCATATGAGCTAGTCGACCAGGAATATCCTCCATTTCGGCAATCGCTCTAGACATCTCAGTGCCTACATTACGATCTTTGCCCATGGGACGATTGCCTATCAACCAATAATTATGCTGAGTACTTTGACCATCATTGGCCTTCAACTCGGGCCCGAAAGTTTGAGTGACAATAAAGGGAGTAAAACGTTTATCTTCTCCTTCAAGGTAATCCCATGTTTTAGATGTTTCCAAAACATGTGCATCTGAATCAATTGCGCCCATTTTACAATACTCCAATGATCTTGTTCTATTGAATAACTCTCGATACCTTACTTACAGCCGCAATCCCCCTAAGGGACGCCATAATATCATTCAAATGTTTGCTGTCACTAACCTCAATATCAAGTAACATTTCCATTAAAGTAGCTGTGCGCCCTGTAATTCTCAAATTTGTAATGTTACCCAGACCATTCGCTACAACAGTAGCAACACTTGCTAGCCCTCCTCTCTGATTAGCAACAACAAGATTCAGACGTCCGGTATGAGTCATCTCTGCTGTTGACTCTAGATCCCAACTAATATCTACCCAACGCTCCGGCATTTCGTGAAAACTCTCAAGACTAGCGCAATCTATAGTGTGTACAGCCACGCCCTTTCCTGGCGTCTGGATCCCCACTATTCTATCACCCGGTAGCGGATGACAACAATTCGAGTAATGAACCGCAACCCCGGGAATAAGGCCACGGATTGGTATGGCATCAACCATACTATTTGTTCCATTAAGGGTACTAGAAACTCTATTGCTACTAGTCACCTTATTAATATTTTCGTCAAATTCTCCATTTAAAACAAATTCCACAATACTATTCGCGGTATAATTTCCACGCCCGACCGAAATATATAGTTCATTCAAATTTTGCATTTTAAGCTTCGCAACAATAATTTCTAAAGCGTTTTCGCTAAATTTAAATCCAAATTTAGAGAAAGACTTTTCAATCATCGCTTTGCCAAGCCGCTGGTATTCCTTTTGTTCCTTATTTTTTATAAACCTTCGGATTCTTGAGCGCGCCTTAGCAGTGACAACAAATTTCTCCCAGTCGGGAGAGGGGATACCTGGCTTGGAAGTAATAATTTCCACCTGGTCACCATTACCCAATTTCGTATGTAACTGCACTAACCGGCCATTTATTTTAGCACCTACACAGCAATCCCCAACCTCTGAATGAACAGCGTAACCAAAGTCGACGGGCGTAGAGCCACGAGGTAAAGCTATTAACTCACCTTTCGGTGTAAAACAAAAAACCTGCTCTTGAAATAAATCAAGTTTGGTATGTTCAAGAAATTCATCAGGGTCGTTGGCATGCTCAAGAATATCTAAGAGCTCTCTTACCCAACGATACTCAAAAATTTCTTTTTCAGTCGCTGACGCTTTATGCTTATATTGCCAATGCGCTGCCACGCCTAACTCAGCGGCTTCATCCATTTCTTTGGTACGAATCTGCACCTCTATGCGGCGTTTATGGGGTCCAATTATTACTGTATGAATAGACTGATAACCATTACGCTTTGGTGTCGATATATAATCTTTAAAACGGCCAGGGACACAGGAATAATTGCCGTGAATAGTTCCTAACGCTTGGTAGCATTGGTTGATATCTTTCAATACGATTCGGAAGGCCATAATATCCGACAATTGAGCAAATTCGACGTTTTGTCGCTGCATTTTTTGCCAAATTGAATAAGGTTTTTTTTCTCGACCCGAAATTTCCGCCACTAATCCTGAGTTTTTCAAAGCGTTAATTAATTCAACCGATATTTCCGCTTTGACCTCAGTTTCTATTGATTCTGTTCTCAAAAATTCCAATCTTTTACATATAGTGTTCCGCGCATCAGGGTATAGCTCTGCAAAAGCTAAATCTTCTAGTTCATTTTTTATAGCGTGTATACCAATCCTCTCCGCCAGAGGAACGTAAATATCCATAGTTTCTCGGGCAATACGTTCCCTCTTTTTTGAGTCAACAATAAATTCCAATGTACGCATATTATGAAGCCGGTCAGCCAACTTGACCAACAACACACGAATATCTCGTGATGTGGCCATTAATAATTTACGAAAATTTTCTACTTGGCGCTTGTCAGCTGACTGCAACTCAAATTTAGAAAGTTTTGTTACACCATCTACCAAACGAGCTACAGATTCTCCAAATTGGACCTGAATTTCATCAATTGTCGCGACAGTATCCTCAACAGTATCATGGAGCAAACCTGTTATGATGGTATCAGAATCTAACCGCAGGTCTGTGAGGATACCAGCAACCTCTAATGGGTGAGAAAAATATGGATCACCTGACGCTCGTTTTTGCGAACCGTGCGCGACCATCGAAAACACGTACGCGCGATTAAGCGCATCTTCCTTTATCGCATTATCATAGGACTTAACGCGGTCGACTAGTTCATATTGACGGATCATATTGACCTCCGCCAGTCTTTAAAATTTAGAAACGCAAATTCTATCGTCCATTTCAAAAGAAAAACATGTGTCCATTACTATATTGTAGCAAGAGCCTAGTCTCCCTTAAGCTCTTTCTCCGGAACATCTTCAAACATCACTTCAGCCTGGGTCTTTGCATCAGCTTCCTCTGCTAAAGCCGATAACTCTTCATCTACCGATGCGGTTATTGCCTCTTCTATAGCAAGAAGTTCTTCAGCCTCTTCCTCAGGATCATCAGTGTCTCCATGATGTTGAAGACCTAAAATTAGCTCTTCCTCCAGTTCCGACGTTTCAATGGTTTCGTCTGCAATTTCACGTAACGCTACCACCGGATTTTTATCATTATCGCGGTCAACTGTAAGTTCGCTACCCACTGATAGTTCACGAGACCTCTGAGCTGCCATTATAACGAGTTCAAAGCGATTGGGAATTCTTTCTACACAATCCTCTACTGTGACCCGCGCCATGCGTCATACTCCTTGCAATTTTTAGAATCTGTTTTCCATTTAAATGGGCGGGCAATATATGTGCTAATTCATCAACATGGCAAGCATTTCTATCGTTATTATAAAATTTCTTAAATCACACTCTCTCACAGCGTTGATTTTTAGGTAACTCCTTTATTAGTTCCAAAATATGTTTTCCGTTAACAGGGTGAATCCAATTTGGAGCTAAGTCAAAAAGCGGCAATAACACAAAGGCACGTTCAGTTAACCGTGGATGTGGCAAACACAGTCGGCCGTTCCCCTTTTGTCTAGTTGCTTTGTGGTGGTACGCAATCAAGTCGAGATCAATGATGCGGCTTGCATTTTTTACTGTTCTTATCCGGCCAAATTTGCGCTCTATTTCGTGAAGAAATGCTAACAGCCGTTCAGCCGAAAACTCCGTAGTAACCTCAAAAACAGCGTTCAAATAATCTGGTTGATCAGTTAAAGGTACAGGTGCACTTCTATACCACGGTGAGCACCTAACCACTTTACATTCGTTTGAATCTAGGACCTGAAGAGCCGATCGCAAAACTTCAAATGAAGAACCAAATTTCCGACTGGTAAGATTTCCTCCAATACCAATAAAAATCATAAAAAAGCAACTATTCCTTCATTCAGCACCCTATCAGGTCTGCCCTATGGATTGTCATGAAACTTTAGTTTCTAATCAGAAAATTTTTTCTTTTAAGGACACTATCAATGCAACTCCAAAAAAAACAATCTTTTTGAAAAAATATCGTGGAATTTCCAAAAAGATTAGGTTTATTATTCGCCTTGTATATCTGTTTAAAATAATATTTTGCATATTAACAAAGTTAATTTTTTTAAAATTTGGTTCCAAATGCCCCCTGTCATGCGAAAAATGGAGTTTAATATTAAATATATGCAATTTATCCATTGGGCATGTGAATAATGATCAAATCGGTACAACTACCAAGTAAAAATTGTAAAATCTGTCCACGCCTCTATGGTTTTCGGAAAGAAAATAAAAAGAAATTCTCGGGCTGGCATAATGCCCCGGTAACACCATTCGGAAGTCTTTCTTCACAATTATTGATAGTGGGTTTGGCGCCTGGCTTAAGAGGGGCCAATCGGACTGGGAGACCTTTTACGGGTGATTATGCCGGTGTTTTACTATTTGATACCTTGCTTGATTATAATTTTGCAATAGGTGGCCACGAAAACCATGCGGATGATAATTTTGAATTACTTGACTGTCGTATCACCAATGGGGTGCGCTGTGTACCTCCTCAAAACAAGCCCATCGGTAGTGAAGTAAATGGCTGTCGTCCTTTCCTTAAAAACGAAATTGATGCCATGCCAAACCTTAAATGTATTTTGGTGTTAGGCGTCATCGCTCATAACACTGTGTTACGCGCTCTAAATCAAAAAGCCTCTTTGTGGAAGTTTCAACACAATGCCTTGCATAAACTTCCTAATTTACCTTTACTTATAAATAGCTATCACTGTTCAAGGTACAATACCAATACTGGCCGTTTAACCGAAAAAATGTTTAATGACGTTTTCCAAACTATACGCAAATTTATTTAGGATAGATCCGCCAACACCTCGTCAGAGTGCGATAAAACATCGAACCCCTCGTAAATTTTTAGAATTGTTCCATCCTCACTAATTAAAACTGAAATTCTGGTCGGCCTCTCTTGGTCTTTACTTTCAGCCGCACCATAGGCGATTGCGACGTCACGATTAGCGTCAAAGAGGAGATTTAGTTTCATCCCACATGCTTCACTCCAGTCTTTCAAATCATTAACGGAACTGAAAGTAATGCCGATTAATTCGGAATTTTTATCTTGAAACTCTTGGACTCGGTCACGGAACCCCTTAGCCTCAACTGTTCAGTTTTTTCCGAATGCCCGCGGAACAAACCAAAGAAGAACTTTTTTACCGCAAAAATCGGATAAATCTACTAGGTCCCCATTTTGATTTTCTAATGAAAAATGAGGGGCCTCACTACCAATTTTTAACATACTCATATCTTTTCCTTTTCTAATAGATTTCTATCATTTTTAAATCTTCAGCAGTTTTAATTACTGTAGCGTTCTTCCTTCCAAGGATTTCCATTATTATGATACCCGCGCAACTCCCAATACCCAAGTTGATCAGCATGAGAAAATTCTACTTTTCTTATCCATTTCGCACTTTTCCAAAAATACTGACTAGGCAACAGAGCTCTAACTGGACCTCCATGCCCTGCTGATAATAAATCTCCATTCCACTTGAACGCCAACATAACGTTAGATTCCGTAAATTGTTTAATAGAAATATTGGTTTTATAACCATCGTAGCTTTGAAAAACGCAGTGTTTAACTTTGGATAATGGTTTAACTGTCTCGATAATATGACTTGCCTTTATTCCGACCCAACGATTGTCGTAACGCGACCAACCAGTAACACAGTGAATGTCAGAAATCATTTCCTCATGGGGTTGACTGAGGAATTGTGACCAAGTCCATTTAACGGGTTTTCTAACATCACCATCAATAGTCAAAGCCCATTTATCAAGGTCCAATTTAGGTTTAGTGCCAAGATCAAGCACTGGCCAGTTTTTAACAATGCGCTGACCAGGAGGTAGACGATTACGCTTCAAAATACCAGACCAATTTTTTTAATCATTTTAAAACTCTTAACATTTTTAACTTTAAGTTATTTCGGGTTTTGACTCTCACTACATAAATTAACCCTTATCACGCATTAGCCTTGCTTTTTGTCTACTCCAGTCTTTTTTCTTTTCTGACTGTCTTTTGTCGTATAATCGTTTCCCTTTAGCAAGACCAAGCTCCAGTTTTGCCATCCCACGATCATTAAAATAAAGTTTTAGGGGTACCAATGTCATGCCTTCACGTTGTATCGCACCTATGAGTTTTCCTATTTGTCGGCGCTGCAATAATAGTTTCCGCGGTCTTCGGGGCTCATGATTGAACTGACCAGCTTGTTTATATTCTGGAATGTAACTGTTAATCAGGAAAAGTTCGTTAGATTGTTCGGTAGCATACGACTCACTGATGGTTGCCCTACCTTCTCGTAGCGACTTCACCTCGCTACCGTTCAGGACTATACCCACCTCAAGGCGTTCCTCTATCGTGTAGTTATAACGCGCCTTACGGTTTTGTGCCGCAACTTTGACCGGATTAAGTTCGCCTGCCATCACAGCTAGTTTAGCAATCCAGCAGACCTCATGGATTCTTCAATAATTTGTTTGCTGCTATCAGATAACGGTCCCAAGGGCAGACGAGTATCCGCACTACACTTACCGAGAAGGCTTGCACCATATTTTACCGGACCGGGGTTAGATTCACAAAACAAATTAGTATGAAGAGGCATGAGCCGCTCGTTCAAGGCCTGAGCTCCGTCAAGGTCGCCCCTCCGCCAGGCTTTATGAAATTCTGACATTTCCTTGGGAGCAATATTGGCGGTGACAGAAATACAACCGACGCCACCCTGAGCTAAAAACCCAATCTGTGTTCCATCCTCGCCGGACAATTGTATGAAATCCATACCAATTGCATTTTTCTGGAGTGTTGCTCTACCAACATCGTTTGTTGCATCTTTGACGCCAGCAATATTGGATAATTTGGCCAAGCGTGCCATCGTCTCAACTGACATGTCTATGATGCTGCGTCCCGGGATATTATATATAATAATGGGTAAATCTACTGCATCATTAATCGCTTTATAATGAAGATACAAACCTTCCTGGGTAGGTTTATTGTAATAGGGCGTGACAACCAGAGCTGCATCTGCACCAGCTTTTTTGGCATGTTCCGTCAACATTACTGCTTCATCGGTTGAGTTTGAACCTGTGCCGGCTATTACGGGAACCCTTCCATTTGATACACTTATGCACATTTCAACGACACGTTTATGTTCGCTGTGGCTAAGTGTTGGCGATTCTCCAGTTGTCCCGCAGGGAACGAGACCATCTGTACCCTGTTCAATTTGCCAATTGACAAATTTTTCATAGGAATTTTCATCAACTTTTCCTTTATCAAAAGGCGTGATGAGTGCACAAATAGATCCGTGGAACATTGTTATCCTCGTCATTCTCTAGGTATAAGACCTGACAGCTTAATTATTTATTCGAATTAGAGACTAGTTATTAAAACTGAGCCCGGCAAGCCATTGAATTACTGATAGCTGTTTAAGGAAAAGTATTATTTTGAGATATAACTATATTTTAACAAATATATTATTTAGAACGGTCAAAATTCAAAAGTAATTGAAGTATCAGCTCTGATGGTATTGGGAAATAGCACAATAAGTTATCAAGACGTGATCAACGCGAAGCTTCGATTAGCTGGGGCGATAAAAAAGACGCCATTGATACAATCAGAAATATTAAGCGATGCCTTTAATGCAAAGGTTTTTATGAAAGCAGAAAATTTACAGCTAACTGGGTCATTCAAAATTCGTGGAGCCATAAATTTCATTAGACAGCTCGGAGAAGACGAAAAGATTCAAGGCTTAATAGCTTATTCCTCCGGAAACCACGCCCACGCCGTGGCAAAGGTTGCTAGGATAGAAGGACTGACCGCAACAATTGTCATGCCCAAAGACGCCCCGCGTATAAAAATTGAGGCCACGAAAAAGTTGGGAGCGGAAATTGTATTTTATGATCGTAACTCTGAATCTCGTGAAGATATAGCTAGAGGGATTGTAGAGGAGAAGGGTGGTATACTAATTCCTCCCTTTGACCATTCATTTACAATTGCAGGTCAAGGGACTGTGGGATTAGAAATTATCGATCAAATGGCTGCCTTAGGTGAAAAACCCGATATTGTTTTGGTCCCGTGTAGCGGAGGCGGACTGATCGCCGGCATCGCGATCGCCATAAAACATGTTTTACCAAATGTTGAGCTTTACACTGTTGAACCTGAAAACTTTGATGACACCGCAAGATCCCTGAAAAATGGGAAAATTGAAACGATTGCCGAAAACCAACGCTCTATTTGTGATGCTTTGCAGGTAACTAAGCCCGGCAAATTGACTTTTTCTATTAACAAAATACTTCTGAGTGGTGGGCTTACCGTAACAGATAAGGATATACTTAAAGCTATGTCCCTGGCATTTTTTAAAGAAAAACTAGTATTAGAACCGGGTGGAGCCGCGGCTATAGCGGCTATAATGGCTAAAACAATTGATATTGAAGGTAAAAATGTAGTGGTCGTGCTTTCAGGTGGCAACGTTGACCCCGAAATATATAAACATTCTATAGAATCTTTATAGGACCTATTTTTTGTCAAACTCAAATATCAACTCTGAATTCATCCCGAACCCCGGAAGCCCAAGATAAACCATGACCAGAACAATCCGGCGGACTTATCATACCATTTTCATCAATGCTTGCTGTCGTATAAAATAGTGGCTCCAGTAATGGGAAGTGTTCCAACCACTTAACCGCAGGATTAGCCACAGCAACGTGCACGAATAGAGCAGGTAAAAAATGAGGTGCAACCACGAGACCATAGTAACCGGCGATTGTCGCAATACGCATTGTTTCCGTAATGCCGCCTGTCATGGCCAAATCGGGCTGCACTACAGCGCAAGATTTGGATTTAAAGAATGGTGTTAATTCAACCAAACCTTGGTGGTGCTCTCCAGTTGCCAAGGGGATTGGCGAATGTAACGCTAGCTGCTCATATCCTTTAATGTCCTCGGCCTTAAGGGGTTCCTCTAGCCATGCTAAATTATAATCAGCACATGCATTTGCGAGCCACTTGGCCGTGAGTAAATCACATTTTTCATTTGCATCACCCATAATCTCCAACGTATCTGGCAGAGCTTCACGGACTGCCCTTAGTCTTTCGATATCT